>JASBYO010000018.1 GCA_029983925.1 Flexilinea sp. | reverse complement strand
AAAATAAAATTTTATTTCTTGACATCCGTTGCTCAGCCTGCTACAATCAAGCTGCCTGTTATTATTTCAGCAAGGAGAAAAGATGAAAATGAAAAAAAATAGTTTGATGTTTGCGTTTGCGCTTTTCGTGTTGGTTTTCGTTTTTGCCCCTGTTTCGGCTCAGGACGTAACGATTGAGTTTGCGCAGTGGTGGGAACCGGAACTGCCGGCCGGCGAGTTCCGCGCCTTAATGGATGAATTCGAAGCCCAGAATCCGGGAATCAAGGTCGAGCTGCTAAGCGGTCCTTATTCTTCGACGAAGGAACAGGTCGTTGCCGGCGCCGCGACCGGTACGATGTCGGACGTTGTCGGTCTGGACGGCGCCTGGGTCAGCGATTTCGTAAAACAGGGCGCGATCGCCGATTTAAGCGCGATCATGAGCGCGGCTTCTTACGACGATTCGCTTTTGGCGTCCCAGATTCAATTAAACGGTTCGACCTACATGATTCCGGTCGTGAACTTCGTTTATCCGCTGTTCGTCAATGACGCGCTGCTTGAAAAGGGCGGCGTCAGCGCCATCCCGACGAACCGCAGCGAATTTTTCGAAGCCGCGAAAGCCGTCACGAATAAAGAAGACAACGTTTCCGGCTGGATCCTGCCCTTATCGCTCGATACGCCGAACGGTATCCAGAACGACGTCATGGCTTGGCTCTGGGCTTCCGGAAAGTCGATGATGAAGGACGGGAAACCGGATCTTTTGAACGAGGACGTTAAGAGCGTTGTCGAATATATTAAGTCGTTGTATGACGAAGGACTCATCGCTCCGGGGGCGTTCACGCTCAAAGAACAAGATAAGGTTGAAGAATTTACCAACGGCCGCGTCGGCATGACGATTACTTCGCTGGCGCATATCAACCTGATCCGCGAACGAAACGCCGATCTCGCGTTCAGCATCGCCGCGATTCCGGCCGCCGACGGTTACGAAGGCGAACGCGGTATCCCGTACGCTTCCTGGGGAATCGGTATCGCCGAAAATTCGGAACATAAAGAAGAAGCCTGGAAGCTGGTTTCGTTTCTGATGAGTACGGAGGTCAACAGCAAATTATCGACGATCGCCAACGCGTTCCCGGGCAACAAAGAATCGGTGCCGGATTTCGTCAATACCGATCCGATGTTCGCGACTGCGTTTGAAATTTATCAGAACGGTTATCCGGCGAACGAATTCGTCGGTCTCCCGGTCGCGGAAGAACTGATGCGGTTGTTCGACGAACAGTTCCAGTTATATCTCGAAGGCGAAATCACGGTTGACGAGATGCTTGAAGCGGCGCAGGAAGCTTGGGCTCCCGAATTCTAATCGCAGCGCGGCGTCCGCAATTCATTGATTTGAAATAAATAAAGTCCCCGGTTCGCGGAGGAGGTTTTTCCGCGGACCGGGAAAAGCGAGAGGAGCGCGATGATAGCCGCCCGGCGAAATACGACGACCAAGTTTCAGAAGAAAATTACGCCGTACTTGTTCCTGACGCCAACGTTGGCGTTGATGTTCGTTCTGATGGTGATTCCGATCGTTATGGTGATCCGGTATTCCGCAATGGATAACGTCATCATGAACAAATCTCCTCAGGTTATCGGTTTTTCCAATTATGTCCGGATTCTGTCCGATAAAAATTTCCATACAGCCGTATCGAATACGATATTCTTTACGGTCGTCAGCGTTATCGCGCATATGGCGATCGGACTCAGTTTCGCCATGATGCTGAATACGACAGTATTGAGCAATATGACGAAATCTTTCTTTCGCGTTATCTACGTTCTTCCCTGGGTCTTCACAGCCGCGATCATCGCGATCCTCTGGCGGCTGCTTTTGAATCCGAACGGCGTGATCAATTATTTTTTGGAGTCGCTCGGCCTGATTTCGGAGAAGGTTGAATGGCTCGGATCGCGAAAAACGGCGCTCGGAGCGCTGACGTTTATTAATATCTGGTCCGGGTATCCGTTTTACATGGTCAGTCTTTTAGCCGGGCTTCAAGGGATTTCGCACGATCTTTACGAAGCGTCCGAAGTCGACGGCGCGACGAAAGTCCAGCAATTCTTTTATATCACAATTCCGCAGCTGAAGCCGATTATCGTCAGCATGGCGATGCTCGATTGTATTTGGACGATGCAGCAGTTTTCGCTCGTCTGGATGACGACCGGGGGCGGCCCGATCCGCGCTACCGAAATGATCAGTACGTATACCTATAAGCTGGCGTTCAGCAAGTACGAGTTTTCGATGGCTTCGGCGAGCGCGGTATTGATTCTGGTTTTTTCGATGATCCTCGCGTTTGTCTACGTAAAATCACAGGTTTCGAGGGATTGACCCATGAATTCGCAGAAAGAAAAAGCGCCGATTTGGGCGAAAATATTGTTGTTGATCGGGCTTTGTATCGGCGCGGTTTATGCCGGTTTCCCGGTTTTCTGGATGTTCGTCTGTTCCTTCAAGCCGAATACGGAAATATTCGCGTATCCTCCGAGAATCTTCTCTGACGCCTTTTCGTTCAGCGCTTACGCGCAGATTTTCCGCGATCCGTCCAAGGTGCGTTTCTTTATTAACAGCTATTTTGTCGCCGGCGTGGTTACGGTTCTGACGCTGATCGTTTCGATTTTGGCTTCGTACAGCTTCAGCCGTTTCGATTTCAAATTTAAGAAAATTTTGAACATGATGATTATCAGCGTTCAGGCGGTTCCGCCGATTACGCTGCTGATTCCTTATTTCGGTTTGATCGTCGCGTTGAAGCTGTTTAATACGTATTGGGCGCTGATCCTGACGTATATGGTTTTCACGCTGCCGTACGCGATTATTATGATGACAGGATATTTCAACACGCTGCCGAGAGATTTGGACGAAGCTGTTATGATTGACGGCGGGAGCCGTTTATTAGCGCTGCGGCGGGTTCTCGTTCCGATCTCGGTTCCGGGATTGATCTCCGTCGGGCTGTATACGTTCATGCAGGCGTGGAACGAATATTTATTCGCGCTGACGCTGACGAAAACGGTCGAGATGCGGACGGTTCCGATCGGTATCCAGCTTCTCATGGGGCAGCACTCATACGAGTGGAATGAGATGATGGCGATGAGTATTTTGGGAAGCCTCCCGGTTGTTATTCTCTTCCTGTTTTTCCAGCGCCATTTTATCGGCGGGATGACGGCCGGTTCGGTAAAAAGTTAGATTTATTAGGAGATTTGAACTATGTTATTGTCAATGAAAGATTTATTATCGGTTGCGAATGAAAATTACTTCGCTATCCCCGCTTTTAACATCAGCGATTATTCGATGTTCAAAGGCGTGATGGAGGTTTGCGAAGAAAAGAACGCGCCGGTTATTATCGCGATTCATCCGGACGAACTGAGCTTTACCGGTACGGAGATCCTAAAGTCGATTATCGAATGGGCGTATAAATCGCCGGTCCCGGTCTGTATTCATCTTGATCACGGCGCGTCGGTCGCTCAGATTCTCAAGGCGATTCAGGCGGGATTTACTTCCGTCATGATCGACGGATCCCATTTGACTTTCGAAGAAAATATTGCCCTTTGCAAGGAAGCGGTTGCGGTTGCGCATGCGGTCGGCGTTTCGGTCGAGGGCGAATTAGGCACGATCGGATCGACGGATTCGGAAGCCGAGGCCGGCGCGGATCATATTACTTTTACCGACCCGGACGACGCGAAGATTTTCGCGGCCGAAACGGGGATCGATTCGCTGGCAGTCGCGATCGGTACTTCCCACGGTATTTATCCGAAAGGGTTTAAGCCGGAATTGCGGCTGAATTTATTAAAGGAAATTAAGAAGAACGTGTCCGTTCCGCTCGTTCTGCACGGCGGGTCCAACAATCCGGATTCGGAAATTGCGCAGTCTGTCGAGTTGGGGATCAATAAGATCAATATCTCCAGCGATATTAAGGTCGCTTATTTTAACAAGATGCGCGAAGTTTTGAAAGACGCCGGGTTGCGCGAGCCGAATTCGATCGAACCGCCGTGTATTGAGGCGATGAAAGCCGTCGCGGCTCAGAAGCTCGAACTCTTCAAGACGGTCGGGAAAGCTTCGTTATATTGATATGAAATGCTCCCGGTCAGAAAGCCGAATCGAAGACCCGTCTTTCTGACCGACGCGTGAATTTTGAATGGAAACCTGTCGAAGCTTTGGCGAATCGCCCTGGAGACGCTGATCGCTTCGACGGTTTGTTTATCGGGTCAGGGACGGAAGGTATTTGTAAGTATTTGACCGATGCAAGGATGATACGATACATGCGCGAGAACGAGATTGTCGTAGGCTTGGGAAACAATATCGATTATGAGTTTGATTGGAGCGGGCTGGACTTCCAGTCGATCGTCGATTCGCACCGAATCCGGTTCGCGGAGATTCAAAACGTTTCCGTCGCGGTTAAGTCTGAACGCGATCTGGTTATCGCGATCCTGAACCGGATTTATCGCCAAAGCGGCGGCGAATATTTTCTTGAATCGCCGGTCCTGGCGACCGATTTTGCCCGTTCTGCCCCGAAGAAGATTACGATGGGCGGGACCGGGATCCGCGCGGCGATCGCGTTGGCGAAAATCGGGGTCGCAACGACGGCTCATCTCGTCACGATGAACGATTCTGTCCGAAAGCTGACTCCGGCGCTTTGTTCCGTGATTTGGGCGGGCGAATCGGAAAACCTCTATCCGCATTTGATTGTCCAGTTCCCGGAAGGCGTTTCTATCCGTTTGGACGGCGCGCCGGATGGAATCGTCCGTTCGGCGGTTTCGAATCGCGTAATCATGAGCAACGATCCGGATAATATCCGGCTCCCGATATCGCCGCGGTTGAAAGACGTCTTGCGCTGCGCGCGCGTATTCCTGCTGTCCGGGTTTAACGTTATGGACGATCGGGCGGCGTTGATTGACCGGCTTACCCGCGTTAAAGACGCGCTCCGAGAACTTCCGGCGGACGGCGAGGTTTTTTACGAAGAAGCGAGCTTTATTTATCCGGAGATGCGCGAAACGATTTTCTCCGAATTGGACGGGTTGATCGACGTGTATAGTCTGAATGAAGACGAAATTCAGGAACTGACGCGGTCGAAGGTTGATTTGCGCAATCCGGAAGCGGTTTTGCGGAGTTTGGAATGGCTGCGCGCGACGTACCGGCTGAAAACGATTGTTCTGCATACGAAGAATTGGGGATTGGTTTACGGCGATAATCCGAGTCGGTATCGTGAAAAGCTGCGCGCCGGAATTCGCATGGCCGCGACGCGTTACGCGAAGGGGGACCGATTTACAAAGGTTGATTTCGAGGAAACGGCGCGCGCGGAGAAATCGCCCGAAGGCGAACGATTTCGCGCGAATATTCCCGGAATATATCGAGAAAACGCTGATTGCCTGCCCGGGTATCGGATAGAATTAAAAGAAGGTACGGCGACGACGGTCGGATTGGGCGACGCTTTCGTCGGCGGTTTTCTGTCAGGATATCAATCCTGATTGATAAGCCGAATCTTATCCAGGAGCGGAAAGTTGGGCGCGAACGAGACGAAAACGGTTATCGAGTTTATCGAGGAAAAAATCCCGGTTATCTTTAAGGCGGAAAGAAAAGTCGCCGATTTTATCTTGGCTAACCCGGAAGAAGCCGTTCAGCTCAACGTTTCGGAAATCGCGAACGCCAGCGACGTCAGCGAAGCGACGGTAATCCGTTTTTGTAAGCATGTCGGGTTTCGCGGTTATAACCACATGCGCATCAGTTTATCGCGCGATTTAGGCCGGCGCTATTATTTTGCTGTCGACGGGACGACGACGGAACCGGATCGCGAATTCCAAAATTTTTTCAAAGTCGTTGCCGCAAACATGCTCAAGATCGGCGACGCGATGGATCTTGACGTTCTCCAAAACGCGGCGAACGCGCTTCGGAACGCCGCGACGGTTCATGTCATCGCGGTCGGCAATACGAACCCGATCGCGCAGTATATGGGATATCGGCTGAATCGGTTAAAGATCCGCAGCTTCGCAGCTTTTTCGCCTGAATATGCGATGATGCAGATTCATCTTTCCCAGCCCGGCGACGTTATTCTGGCGATTTCGCAATCCGGCTGCTCAAAGCAGGTCGTCAGCGTCTTGACCGTAGCGAAAGAAAAAGGGCTGCCGATCGTCGCGATTACGGCGCACCGTTATTCTCCGGTCAGTAATCTCTCCGATTATTTGCTGCTGGCGGCGTCGGGCGATGAAGCGCAGTATTATTTCAAAAGTTATTCGCATCTGAACGAAATGGCGGTCGGCGACGCGCTTTTAAGTTGCCTGATTAATCAGGAAACGCTCGACCAATCTGAGAATGATACAATTGAATTACGCATGGCGGATTCAAAACTTTAAAATTGAACGGACGGATCAAACGCCCTGTTCAAAATCGGAGAAAATGATGAAACGATCGGAAATTAATCGACTTATCCGGGAAACGGAAGCGTTCCTGGATTCGCAAAATTGGAAGCTGCCTGAATGGGGTTATTGGAGTTGGGAAGACTGGCTGCGCAGGAACCCGGACGAACTCGGAGAAATTCTGACGAAAGAAATGGGTTGGGATATTACCGATTTCGCCTTAGGAGACTTTCGAAATAAAGGGATGGTGCTGTTCACGGTTCGCAACGGCTCGACGCCGGCAACGAGTTACGAGAAACCGTATTGCGAAAAACTGCTGATTGTCGACGATCAGCAGCTTTGCCTGGCGCATTTCCATTGGGATAAGATCGAAGATATTATTAATCGCGGCGGCGGTACGTTGAAGCTGCGCTTAAATAATGCCAATGCCGACGAGTCGCTTGATGAAACGAATCCGGTCGTCGTTTACGTAGACGGGATTCGGACCGAGCTCGAAGCGGGCGGGGTTTTATCGCTGAAGCCGGGCCAGAGCGTTACGCTTCCGCAGCGCAATTACCATAGCTTCTGGGGCGAGGGAAAGGTGCTGATCGGCGAAGTATCGAAAATTAATGACGATCATACCGATAACCGGTTTTTAGACGATTCGCCGCGTTTCCCGGTCATTGACGAGGATGAACCGATTTATCGCCCGCTGATAGGCGATTACGTGAAACTGACCGCGAAATAGGGGTTGTATATAATTGCTGGAATCGCCGGCGACTCGGACGTCGGCGTTTTTGTTATTAATCGGGCAGGTTGTAAAATTGGACTGAAAACGAACATGGTCTATTGATTAGAGGTCATATACCGCCAGACGGTATACCCGAAGTACATTTTTTCAAGGGTTTGAAATTTGTACAAACTTTTCCTTTTTAGCCGATATAAAGAATTCAGCGATGATAAAATCAGTTGGATTATTTTTTAATAAATTAATAAAAAGTCTTGAAAACAGGTTGGAGGAAAAATGACCTTTGTAAAATCTAAACTAAAAATCGTTATTCTGGCGATATTTATCTTCATTTGCGTTTTCTCCCTGGCTGCGATCGTAGCCGCGCAGGAAACCGCCGATGACCCGACTGGGACTGAGGCGCAGCTTCCCCACGATAGCGAAGGGGCGGAAGAAATAACCGAGCCGGCCGTTGAAGTTACGGAGGTGCCGACGGAAGAACCGACGCCGGAGCCGACGGCGACGATGGAACCCGCGGTTCAAAAACAAGCGAATCTCGCATCCGGCGCATCGGTTGCGAAGGTGTCACCGCCTTTCTTGTCGGAAAACGATTTGATGGTTGCCGAAGATTATTCTTCGCTGGAGGAGGTCGTTTATCTTCGTTCCGAGAATCCTTATCGGTCGAGTACGACGAAATTGATTAGATTCTCGCTTCCCGGCGCGCAGAAATTGAAAATTCGGTTCGAATCTGATTTCAACTTGGAATCGGGTTACGATATTTTTGGGATCTACGTTTTCGACGGAACGACGAACGATTACCGTTTAGTTGATAACAAGACGTATTCCGGAACCGATCTTGCCGGGCAAGTGGTAGAAATTGATAGCGGTGCAGTTGTATTGCGCTTTGAATCAGATAGCGATGTCGAATTGAGCGGTTGGCGTGTCGCAAACGTTGAAGCGGAGATGCCGGCGGAAACGACGGAATCGACTGATGAGCCTGACATGGTAACCGAAACGGCAGAAGAAGAAACGGTCGAAGCAACAGAGACTGAAACGGAATCTGTTGAACCGACAGCCACGCCGGCGATTGAATCGACGCCGACGGCGGTCGATCCCGCTAAAATTCCGACCGTAACCGCCCAGCCGACGCCGGAAGGAACCGAACCCGTTCCGACGGCGACGATATTCCCGAGCTTTTATATCACGGATGAGATTCAAATTTATGGCGAGGAATCTGCTGAGGAAATGAGTCCTGAGCCGAGCGATCCGCGAAATTTAGGTACGCCCTCGATTACTAAAATTTGGAAAGAGAACAGTTATAACAGCCAGACGGGGGCGACTGAACCGGCATTAAAATTCCGCTGGACCCCGGTCAACGGCGCAACCGGATATCGCGTTTGGTATTCAAGCACGGCTCCAGGCAGCGGATATACCAACGCTTTTAATTTTGGCCCCAACGTGAACTTAGTAACGTTCTTCGCAGCCAACCATCATAAAACTTATTATTTCAGAGTCGCAGCGTTAAAAAATGGAACCATCGGGAAACTAAGCAATGTCGTTGGCGGGCGAATCAGTATCGGACTGCCTGCGCTCAATACCCCGGTAAAAGCGGGTTCAAATCAAGTCCGCTTGAGTTGGAGCGCGGTTCCGGGCGCAACCGGTTATCGAATCTGGCGTTCAGAGACATCGGCTTCTGCCGGATACAATTGGGCTGTTAACGTCGGCAATGTTACGTCGATCGTAAGTAGTATTCCCAACTCATCAAAGACTTATTATTATCGTGTTGCGGCCGTTGTTGCGAATATGGTCGGTCCGTTGAGCAGTCCGAAGCCCTATCGCGCAGCGTTATCGAGACCGACGATGTATCCGGTTACGCGTGTGTCGGCAAATTCGTTGCGGGTATCCTGGACCGCGGTTCCGGGCGCGACCGGTTATCGGCTTTGGCGTTCGGAAACCTCGCCGACCTCAGGATATAATTGGGCCGTAAACGTCGGTAATGTGACTGCAACTGTCACGAGCGTCCCGTCGACAAAAACATATTATTATCGCGTCGCGGCTATTTCGGGTTCGACCGTTGGAGCTTTAAGCGCTCCGGTAAGCGGAACAACGGCGATGGGCAGACCCACGATGAATCCGATCTTGAACGTTGCCGGCGGCAGTTTCAGGGTCTCGTGGAGCGCCGTACCAGGGGCGACTTCTTATAATTTGTACCGATCGGAGATCGGCCCTTCGAGCGGATTCACATGGGCGATCAATGTTGGAAAAAAGACAGCGGTCATAACGCAGGCGCCGAATATTTATAAGCGGTATTATTACAAAGTCGCGGCTGTATTTAATGGGCAAGTCGGTCCGTTAAGCAATGTCGTGTCGGGAATGCATGACACAACAGTTTTTCGCGCGATGACGGTCGGCGAAGGGGCGTATCTGGACAATGATGCATTGAACGGGACAATTCCCGATTCGATTCAGGTCGCCAACGCGTTCCGTCATTTTCGCTTGAACGGCAAAGGATTCGCGAGCGTTAATCAATACAGCAATTTGACGAAAAATCAGATTCTCGGTCAAATTTCGGCTAATTTTTCTTCGGCCGACTCAAATGATGTCTCGCTGTTCTATTTTTCAGGACATGGGACCGTAGGCGGCGGCATAGGCTATTTATATACTGTCGATCGAGAATATATTTCTTCATTTGAACTGCGTAACGCATTAGATCGGATCCCCGGAACAAAATATGTCATTATTGACGCCTGTAATAGCGGCAGCTTTATTGGGAAATCGCCGACGGTGCAGTCGGAATCGTTGGATCCTGCGGCAAGCGCGGACGCGTTCTCGTCCGCATTCACAGCTGCCTTCGCCGGATCGTCGAAACGAATTGATAAACCAGGTTATTTCGTATTGACGGCGGCTCATTCAAGTGAGCTATCATGGGAGTATCGAATCAACGGGAAGCCGGTCGGTATCTTTACGTATTTCCTCTTGGAGGGAATCGGCTGGTCACACACCGGCGGTTATGCGTTAGGCGCAATGAACGCAGATTTTAACGGGAACCGGATTGTAACCTTTACGGAAGCATTTAATTACGCTTACGCTAAAGTGAAAACGATTCGGCCGGACCAATCAATTCAAATTTATCCGGCAGGAACGTCACAGCTGTTATTCGCTCGCTAAACGATCTTACAGGATAAAAAGAATTTTTGCAGCGTTTTTTTGATTAGGTTTTATAGTTAATTTGAGAAAACAGTGCGGATAATTTTCTTCCGCACTGTTTTAGATTTAAACCGAAGCCTTATTTCCAAGATTCCGTTTCCATGGTTTGTTTCGCTGCCGATCTCGCTGATGCCGTACAGTTGTTACGGTTCTAGATGACGGTTTGCGCATCCCGCTTTTGATTTATTTCCCGAAATGAAATTAACAGCGTTTTGCAATCGTATTCTCATTGTTTTTCCGATTGAATACGGTAAAATTATTAAAATTTAGCTTTCCGTTGTTAGAAAAGAGGTTATAAAAATGAACCGGGACAATCGTTCAGGGATACGACTGTATCTCGTTTCTTTGTTGATATCAGCGCTGTTTTGCTTTTTCGGAACTGCTCTGGCGCAAGAGATATCAGAGTCGGAAAATTCGCAAATCATTTTGGAAACGCTTGAGTCAAGCGCAATGACGGAGATGACCGCGACGGCGGAACCGGCTCCTACGGCGACAATCGATTTAGAGGAACAGAAACAACTGGATCTTGAAACCGGAATTTTCGCTGCGGTTTCTGCTCCGATTGTGCTGACGGAATCGGAATTATCGTTGACAAGCGTTTATGAATCCGAGATCGAAATCGCATCTCTTCATTCGGACCACCCGTATTCCGCGAATACGCTGCAATTGGCGAAGTTCAAAAGCGATGGGGCGTTAAAACTGTCGGTTCGTTTCACGTCGGATTTTAATCTGGAACGCGGTTACGATACGTTAGGAATCTATTTCTATGACGAAGCAATTGATTCTTATCGATTGTTGGATGGGAAAACGTATAGCGGCGACGATCTTGCAGGAGCGATCGTCGAAATTCCAGGAGACTCTGTTGTTTTTCGTTTTGAATCGGATGAAACGATCGGGGCGAACGGCTGGCAGGTCGCCGAAATTCAGGCAGAATTTCCGGAAACGCAGCCTTCCGCGCTTCCGGGAGAAGCGACGCCATTTTCCGAATCGCCCGAATCAGCTTCCGAGCCGCCTGAACCGTCGCCTGAATCGCTCGTTTCCTCGTCCCAGCTACCCGGGCCTGAAGAAGAAGTTATGGCGCCTACGGAGCAGACCGACGCCAATCCGGAACAGGATTCGATGACGGATTCTGAGGCGCAGATACCTGCTGCGTCTGCTGAAACCGCGACGCCGGAGGCGGTAGTCCTTCCATCGGTGAGCGAAATTCCGACAGTTACGCCCGACATGGCGCCAAACGAGGATGATCTTAGATCGGCGGTTGCAAATCGCTTCCGCCAGCAGTTTGCGATCGCGCCCAGTTCTGAAATATTTGTCGAGGAGATTCAGGAACAATCTGCGCTCGCGGCCGGACTGGTTGGGAAGTATGCTTCCGGCGAAGACTCCGGGCCTGAAGTATACGTTTTTATCGCTGCGTACGAAGCGGAAATGTGGCAAATTTATTTTGAAGGGTCCAGTGAGTTCGCAGAGAGGTTAGCGTCATTCCCTGAAGAAATTCTTCCCGCTGGGTTTTCCAAGGATTCCGTTATCGAAGGTGATTCGAGAGGAAGCGTTCCCGCGAATTATTCCTTACCATGGCCGGTCGGGGAGCAGTGGAAGATGACCGGAGGTCCGCATAGGAATGATACGAGTGTTGCCGGACAGGCCTGGAGCGCCGTCGATTTTCAGGGAATTTATCCGGTTAACAAAGTGACCGCGGTTCAGGAAGGGACGGTCACGGTTATTCCTTCCTGTCGGAATTTCGTTTTGATCTCCCATCCTGACGGGTCGAAAACAGGTTACTATCACTTGAATAACATTCAGGTTTACAACGGGCAGCAAGTCGGACGGGGCGCTTATCTAGGGAATACGTCTCAGGAGGCTGGCTGCGGGGGAAGCGCGACCGGCCCGCACGTTCATTTTTCGATCCGCAATTCAGCGAATAATGGGATCGATATCCGGACAGTAAATATCGGCGGTTGGAAGGCGATCAGTCATGGCGCTGAATATAGCGGATGTATGGTTCGGAACAGCGACGGGTACCAGGCCTGCAGGGGGACTGCAAATACGGTTCACAATGACGGATCTATTGGCGGCGGTTCAGGGCCTCAACCGCCGCAGAATCCGGATTGTCCGGGGACAACAACCAATGAAGCTTATGTCTGTGGTCCGGAATTGATGCCCTTGCCCGGCGATCCGTGTACGACGTTCTGGTTTACTTTCACCGGTTTCAACGGGCATACGGCGTATTTAACGGAGAACGCTTACGCTCCGTCAATGAACACGAATTTTGGCGTCTGGCGGCCGAATTTTCTTGCGGCGGGAACTTATCGTGTGGAAGCTTTTGTCGCGTCGCATCCGCCCATGGATATCCCTTGTAGTTGGGGGATGGCCAGCTTACACCAAGATACGTCGAATGCCCATTACGAGATTCATCATGCAAACGGCGTAAACACAGTTGTCGGGAATCAACTTCCATTAGATAACTCCTGGCTAAATCTTGGCGAATATTTCTTCCAGGAAGGTACAAACGGTTATGTCTTATTGCGGGATCTAACCGGAGAGCCGCAGGCGTCGACAAACGTATCGTTTAGCGCGATGCGCTTTATCCTCACCTCACCAGCCCCGAATCCGGTCCCATTGGTCACGGGCGTCGATCCCACATCCGTCATCAGCGGAAGCCAGGCGATCCAGCTTCACGTATATGGAAACCAATTTGTAAACGGCGCGAGCGTTTATTGGAACGGAAGCGCGCGATCGACTTCATTCATTGATCCGAACCATCTGATCGCGACGATTCCGGCGACAGATCTTCAATCAGCCGGCGATGCAAATGTCAGTGTCGTCAACCCAGCCCCTGGCGGCGGCGAATCGAACCGCGTTAATTTCAATATTAAAGTGCCGCTGGGAAGACCGTCGATCAATCCGATTACACGCGTATCTGCAACATCGTTACGCGTATCCTGGAACGCGATCCCGGGCGCAACCGGCTATCGTCTCTGGCGTTCGGAAACCTCGCCGACGTCCGGATACAATTGGGCTGTAAATGTCGGTCAGGTTACTGCGGTGGTAACGAACGTTTCGTCGACGAAGACTTATTATTATCGCGTTGCGGCGCTTTCGGGAACGGATTTAGGTCCGCTGAGTATGCCTGCGGCCGGTACAACCATGATGGGGACGCCGACAATCAACCCGATCACGCGCGTATCGGCAAATTCATTGCGGGTATCCTGGAACGCGATCCCAGGCGCAACGGGTTACCGGCTTTGGCGTTCGGAGACCTCGCCGACTTCCGGATATACTTGGTCTGTGAACACAGGGATGCTGACTGCTGTGGTAACCAAAGTCCCGTCGACGAAACCTTATTATTATCGCGTCGCAGCGCTGTTCGGGTCAACCGTCGGGCCATTAAGCGCGCCGGTTATCGGAACGACTGACATTGGAAAGCCGACGATCTATCGGATTAAGCGACAGTCTAATTCGGTCTTGGAAATCGCTTGGACAGCGATTCCCGGTGCAACGGGTTACCGGCTTTGGCGTTCGGAGACCTCGCCGACCTCCGGCTACACGTGGGCAATTAACTTGAGCAACCAAACAACGGTCAGGACGAGCGTTCCGTCAACAAAGACATATTATTATCGGGTTGCCGCGTTATTCGGATCGGCGCTGGGAAGTTTAAGCGCGCCGGTCGCGGGAACAACGGCCATGGCTCGTCCGACGCTGAAACCGGCGGTTAATTTAGCAAATGGAATATTTCGATTATCCTGGAATGATATCCTCGGCGCCGACAGCTACATTCTTTACCGTTCTGAAGCCGGGCCGGCGAGCGGGTTTACTTATGCCATGAACGTCGGAAAGCGAACGTCGGTCGATACGCTTTCGCCGAATATTTACAGACGGTATTATTATAAAATTGCCGGGGTATTCAATGGGCAGGTCGGCCCGCTCAGCAACGTTATTTCCGCAATGCATAATCCCGTGACGTTCCGCGCCTTGAGTATCGGCGAAGGCGCATACGATATCAGTACCGGATACGGGCCGCTCAGCGGAACGGTCCGCGATTCTGAACAGATGAGGAATGCTCTAAATTTATTCAAATATGGTACGACTCGCTATATAAGAAATGTTCAGGTCGCAGATGTAAATAAAGCGGGAGTTTTCGCTCAGATCCAATCCGCTTTTGCCGGATCGGACCCGAATGATGTCTCCCTGTTTTTCTTTTCCGGTCATGGCGATTATCGGGATGGAATCTCGTATATTGCCGCGGTTGACGGCTCTGCCGCGAATGAAATTTCTTCGTATGAATTACGCGCCGCGCTCGATACGGTTCCCGGGACGACTTTCGTATTAATTGACGCTTGCCGAAGCGGAGGAATGATTGGTCGGAACGACGGGAATTCAGCGATACCGTTTGATATGGAAAAATTCGCGAGCGGATTCAACGCTGCGTTTGCTGGGAGCTCAAAGCAATTAAACTCGCAAGGATACTATGTCATTACAGCCGCGGCCTCTTATGAGGATTCTCAAGAGATCGGCGGTCAAGGCGCAGCGTACGGCATTTTTACAAAGGCTTTATTGGAAGGAATCGGCTGGAATCATATTTCCGGAACGCCTCGTCCGAATTTGAGTGCGGATTTTGATAGGGACGGGATGGTGAATTTCTTAGAAGCTTTTACTTATGCCCGTAATGCGGCATTGTTGGAGAATCCTTATCAGCACGCGCAAATGTATCCGGAAGGCGCGACTGTGCTGTTCTATGCGAGATAATTAATCGTTTATTCTTTAGCGTCGATTCGTGCGAGCAAGGCCTTGCATTTAATTCGTTGGTTTTGCTCGCGCGGATTGGGGCGCAGGTTAGTCCTACGCGCCACGATTTATTTTCCTTGTTTGTTTGATCGACCCTTCGCTGTTTAGTTGTTGCGCAGAAGCTGATAACGCCCGTTGCTCGATTGGTTCTGGGTTGCCTGAATTGTGGAAATTAATTCTGGCAGCCTAAGAACGTCGTTTTTTGATGCCTTTATCCGGTGGAGGATATCCTTGGAAAGTTGTAAAGTTGAGAAAAATAGCAAAGGGAACTTAAAAGAGCACAGTTTTATAATTTCGATCTATTCATGGTATAATATATTAAACATTTTTCTCTCATTTGGAGGGTTATATGGCGTTGCGGAAAACAATCCGTTCTATTTTATTGATTATTATAGTGATTATGCTGACAGTCGTTTGGATAATGATGCCGGTTTTAGCCGAAGAAGCGGATGTCGAGACTGAAAATATGTCTCTTCAAATGGAAATCGCGATGACTGAACCGACAATGACTGCGACGCCTACGCCGATCCTGGCAGATTTGCCAGATATTCCGGTAATTGAACCGATGGACATGCCGATGGATGCGCCGCTGGTTTCCCCTTCGGTAACAAATATGCAAATCCCAGTCGCAACCAGCGTTGTTCAGACGTTGACCGCGATCTATGAGTCCGAAATCGCATTGACGCATGCCGCGCAGACGTTAACCGCGCAGCCTCCGACAGAAACAGAAACGCTGACGCCGACGGAAACGCCGACGGCTTACCCGATCGAAACAATCGTTTCGTATACCTTAACCGCGATAAAAGCGACGCAAATCGCACCTACCCAAGCCGCGCAAACGCAAGCCGTTGAAACACAGCACGCTTCCTTGACTCAAACGGCGCAAACGCCGACTAATCTTCCGGCTGCAACAAGTATTGCGCGGACGTTGACCGCGATCTATGAGTCCGAAATCGCATTGACGCATGCCGCGCAGACGTTAACCGCGCAGCCTCCGGCAGAAACGGCAACGCTGACGCCGACGGATACGCCGACGGTTTACCCAATCGAAACGATCGTCGCGTATACCTTAACCGCGATAAAAGCGACGCAAATCGCATCTACCCAAGCTGCGGAAACGCAAGCCGTTGAAACACAGCACGCTTCCTTGACTCAAGCGGCGCAAACGCCGACGCCGACGAATACGCTTACTCCAACGCCAGATATAAATTTAGAATTAACGACCCCGACCGGTTTATTCATTTCGCAAATTTCAGGAACGAATTCGCTTCGGTTCCGATGGAATCGCGTTATAAACATTGATCGGTATCGCGTATGGATCGCGAAAGGGTCACCAGATAGCGCGCTGGAAACGCAGGATATCGTTGAAGATAATTATTTCGATTTTACGGTTGGGAACACAGCGCAAACGATCTATTTCCGCGTCGCTTCGCTTAAAGAGGGCAAAGTCAGTCGGCCAAGCGCTTGGATTGGCGGGCGAATTAATATTGCTCGGCCGACGTTAGGTTTCCCGTCGAAGCATGGGGCAAATCAGGCGAAATTATCTTGGTTAGGCGTTCCTGGCGCAACGCAATATGAAATTTCCCGATCGGAGGAAGGCAACCCTCTCAGCGAGCATTATTTCCAAACCGGCGGCTCAGAGGCAGAAATGATTATCTCCCTCCCTAATCCGTCTAAGAAGTATTTTTTCAAGGTACGCGCGATTGTTGAAAACATGGGCGGCGATTGGAGTAACGTCGTTACGTATCCATTTGGCCCATCGCAATTGCCCGTGCCGGTAATGAATCCAGTTGTGCTTGTCGGATCGAAACAGTTCCACGTTTCTTGGACGGAATATCCGGGCGCAACGGGATATCACGTTTTCCGCTCGGAGACGTCGGTTTCCTCAGGCTTTAAATTATTCGTTCGGCTCGGAAAGGTTAATTCGATTGTAACCTCGGCTGCTGCGCCCGGAAAGACATATTACTATCGAATTCAAGCGCTTGTTGACGGTGTTCTCAGTCCAGCCAGCGCCGTCGTATCCGGCGAAACTCCATTAATAAATTTACTCAAACCTACGATCGATCTGATTACGCAAGTGACGGCGAGATCTGTACGGGTTTCCTGGTCGGCCGTTTCGGGAGCGACCGGCTATCGGATTTGGCGATCGGATGTGTCCGAAGGTTCCGGTTATACATGGTCTATGACCGTGGCGGGTAATGTTACGGAGATCGTAACAAATGTTCTGCCTGGACAAATGTATTATTATAAAGTTGCTGCGTTAAACGGGACTACCGTCGGTCCCTTGAGCGATCCTGCCTCAATACAAACAATTGTATTGAGCGCGCCGACGATGAATCCGCTTACGCAGGTTACGTCAGGATCTGTACGGGTTTCCTGGTCGGCCGTCCCAGGAGCGACAGGATACAGGGTCTGGCGGTCGGAGACATCCGCGAATTCAGGATATACCTGGGCTGTCACGGTGCGAAACGCGACCGCAATCGTGACGAAAGTTGAACCCGGTAAAATCTATTATTATAAAGTCGCAGCATTGAGCGGTTCTATTATCGGTTCTATGAGTCACCCCGTTTTGGGGAAAACGGTTGTGTTGGATGCGCCGACGATAAATCCGATCACAGAAACTTCGGCAAATTCACTGCAAGTTTCCTGGTCGGCTGTCCCAGGAGCAACAGGATATCGGGTCTGGCGGTCGGAGACATCCGCGAGTTCAGGATATACTTGGGCTGTAACGGTTCGAAACGCGATCTCAATCGTAACAAAGGTCGAACCTGGTAAAACCTATTATTATAAAGTCGCAGCGTTGAACGGATCTATCGTTGGACCTTTGAGCCTTCCTGTATCCGGGAAGCTATCGACGATCGCCGTACCGGTGATGAATCAGATTATGCCGGTTACGTCAGGAGCGGTACGGGTTTCATGGTCAGCTGTTCCGGGAGCGACAGGATACAGGGTCTGGCGATCGGAGACATCCGCGAGTTCAGGGTATACATGGGCCGTAACGGTTCGAAACGCGATCGCAATCGTGACAAAGGTCAAACCCGGTAAAACCTATTATTATCGTGTTGCGGCTTTAGACGGGACGAAATTGGGACCGCTTAGCGTACCGAAAAAGATCGTTATTCCCTAATAACGATCCTAAATGAAATTATTGCAGAAGTTCGAAAAAACGGGGCACCTCACAGCGCCCCGTTTTTTATATCCCCTGATTATCCGGCAAGTTTTACCAGAAAGTAATTTTTCTTTCCTCGCCTGAGGACTAAAAACGAGCCTTCGATAAAATTAGCCGGCGTAACGATCAGCGCCGGATCGGCGGCCCGACGGTTGTTCAGGTAGATTCCGCCTTCTGCGATCGCGCGTCTCGCCTCGCCTTTCGATTTTAGGAATCCGGTTGTCTCGCTTAGAAAAGTCGCTAAATCGATCGGAGCGCCGGCTAAATCGGCGTTATGGATCGACTTCGACGGGACGTCGGAGAAGATGTCCCGAATATCGTCGGCGGAAAGCCCGTCGATATCGCCGCCGAAGAGCGCGGCCGTCGCCTGACGGGCGTTATCGAGCGCTTTTTGCCCATGCATCATGTAGGTCATTTCTTCCGCCAGGGCGCGCTGCGCCGCGCGTTCTTCCGGATGATTTACGGTTTTATCTTCGAGCTCGGCGATTTTATCCATATCGAAAAATGTATAAAAGCGCAAAAAGTTGATTACGTCTCCGTCGTCGGCGTTCAGCCAGAACTGATAAAACTTATACGGGGATGTCCGTTTGGGGTCAAGCCAGACGGCGCCGCCGGCCGTTTTCCCGAATTTTGAGCCGTCTTTCTTTTTGATGAGCGGGTATACGAGACCGTACGCCGTTTCTCCTAATTTTCGCCGGATCAACTCGACGCCGGCGGTAATATTCCCCCATTGATCCGAGCCGCCGACCTGAAGCGTGCAGCCGTGATTTTTGAATAAGTGGTAATAGTCATATGATTGAAGCAGACTGTAACTGAACTCGGTAAACGAGATCCCGCTTTCACGGTCGATTCGCGATCGGACCGAATCTTTCGCAAGCATGGCGTTAACGGAAAAATGTTTCCCGATATCGCGCAGGAAGTCGATCAGGTTAATTTTATTCAACCAGTCGCCGTTGTTAAGGATTCGCGCCGGGTTGGTCTTGACTTCAAAATCGAGAAAATGGCTGAGCTGTTTCTGAATCTGTTCAACGTTATGACGCGTTTCATCAGCCGTCAGCAGGTTCCGTTCGTCCGATTTCCCGCTCGGATCGCCGATCATTCCAGTTCCTCCGCCGGCCAGCGCGATAACGTGGTGACCGAAGCGCTGGAAACGCGCCAGCGCGATCATCGGTACCATGTGACCGATATGCAGCGAATCGGCGGTCGGGTCGAACCCGTTATACAGCGTGACCGACTTAGAGCCCAGCAGATCCGCGACGCCCTCGATCGCGTCATGAACCATGTTTCGAGATTGCAGGTCGTTATAAATATTTTTATTCGTCATTTTTGAGCGTCTCCGATTAAGATTCAATTTCGTAGCGATAGATATTCGTTTCGCGCGCGACAAAACCGCAGCGTCGATATAAACGGTTCGCGGCTTCGCGGGATGGACGCGACGTCAAATCGACTGTGATCGCGCCGGCGGCTTTCGCGGATTTGATCGCGCCTTTGACTAACAGTTCGCCGACGCCTTTGCCGCGTTGACGCGTATCGACGACAACGTCTTCGATCCAAGCGCGCATTCCGGTCGGGATTCGGAAAACGATCAGCGTTAACATTCCCACGATCGCGTCGTCCGCTTCTTCGTCCACAGCTACCAGAAACCTGGATGCGTCGGCTTCGATCAGACGCTTTACCTCTTCAGATTTGGGAATTTTCGCGTTTTTCGAAAGCTGCGGCAGAAGATCCGCTAACGCGTCCTCAATCGTTTTCGAATATTCGGTAATCTCGATGATTTTCATGGCTTTCCTTCGTTATCTTCCGTAAAATTTTCTGATTTAACGAATGTCCTGATTATACTATCAGACTCCGCGATTTTACTCGGGAGCAACTTAGAATGGGAGCGGTATTCGGTATATTTATTGCACTTATCATTATCGCAGGCCGTGGGGTAACCGCGTTCAAATTATAGTTATTATCGGAGGTTCGTCATGCAGAAAGGTTTCGCGCGATTTTTAGGCGTAATTCTCGTTTTTATCGGATTGATTTATTTCCTGCCGATGGTCGGGATTTCGGTCGTTATCGGTGATATTGATTTCGGGAAGTGGTTCCCGATCGCGTTTATCTTAATCGGTCTGATTGAATTTAGCGGAGCCGAAAGCAGCGGATGGTTCTGGGGAACTTTTGCGATTTTATTCGGGCTGATAACGTTGCGTTCGTTGTTTAATCTGCCTGTGCTGGACGCGCTGCCGCTTGAAGCGTTTTTCGCGCCTGTTCTGATACTGGCTTACGGGATAAAGACGCTGACCGAAAAGTAGGGCGATTTCGGGAACCCGATTCTTTCTTTATTGATCCGAATATTTAAAGATGAAAACCGCTGTGATCACAGCGGTTTTTTGCGCTTCGAATCGGATCGGGGCGGATTACGCTTCGTCTGTTTTTGTCGTTTGATGCTCGCGGACGAATTTTTTGATATGATCGAACGTTTCCTCGCTGATAACATGTTCAACTCGGCAGGCATCCTCGGTCGCGTTCGGCTCGGTTGTTCCGAGAATGCCGAAAAATTCCGTCAGCGTCGTATGCCGGTCTAAGGTCCGCTCCGCAATTTCACGTCCTTTGGGAAGGAGCTTGATCAGGTTCCCGTCGTCCATGTTAACGAGTCCGTTTTCGCGGAATTTCTTCATGGCGATACTGACGCTCGGCTTCGAAAAGCCCAAATAATTGGCGACATCAACCGATTGGACGTCGCCGTTCTTTTTCTCCAAAATTAAAATAGCTTCTAAATAATTTTCAGCGGATTCTCGGATTTTCATTTTCATAATTTGCCTCTTATCTTATTTAATCTTATCATAATTCCCCGGAGATTCCGGCCAATTTTGGGCGGTTTTTTTTTTTGCGCTGAACGGTCTTTTCAACGAAACGGGTTATAAAATCGTCCTCCGTTCGTCAGCGTTACGCCGATCGCGATCGCCGCCAACAGGACCGCCCCGATAATTCCGATCCAATCGTTTCGCGTCATCGGGCGTTCGCAGTACCAGGTCCGCCGCTCTTTTTTCCCGAAGCCGCGTAAATCCATCGCGTTTGAAATCAATTCGATCCGGTCAAGCGATGAAAAGATGAGCGGGATGGCGATCCCGGCGAGGCCGACGATCCGGTCTTTTAAAGGCGCTTCCCGCGACAGATCGATTCCGCGCGCCTGCTGCGATTGCGCGATGTTATGGTAGTCGTTCTGGACGTCGTTTATATAGCGAAGCGTAATCGAGACCGCGTAGCTGACCCGAAAGGAGACTTTCAGCCGCGTCAGCGAGCAGGCGAATTCGCTCGGGTCGGTCGTAACGAGGAAAAGGAGCGCGATCGGTACGACGGTAAAATATTTCAGCGTTACGTTGAACAGATAAAATAATTGTTCCTTCGTGACTGTGTAGCGCTCGCTGAATTGGAAAAGGATCGTTCTGGATCCGTAGATCCGAACGCCCTCTTCCGGAGAGAAAAGGTAGATCGTCAGGTCGTTCAAGAGCAGGAAAACGCCGATAAAAATCAGGACGGTTCGAATTTCGCTGAGTCGGATTCGCGCGATTAGAAAGATAACGATCGAAAGGATCATCGCGCAAATCAAAACGCGCGTATCGTAACTGACCATGCAGACGATCGTCCAGAGCAGGAAAACGACCAATTTCGTAACGCCGGTCAGCCTATGAACCGGACTATTCCGTTCGATATAACTTAGCAGGTTGTTTTTTGACGCCATTTTTCCCTTTCCTGCCGATCGAAATCGATAAATCGCTGGACGAATCGAATCGGTTCCGGGATTCCGGTTCGCTGAGCCAGTTCCAACAAGCCGGTTTCTTTCAAATTGGCCCGTTCAATCACCGAACGGTCGCTTAGAACGCGCGAAGGAATATCGTCGCGGATCAATTCCCCGTCGGCGATCACGATCGCCCGTTCGGTATATTCGAGCATGAGGTGCATGTCATGGGTAACCATCAAGATTGTCAGCCCGCGCCGGCGCAAGTCGACGAGGAATTCCATGATTTCGGTATAGTGACGGAAATCCTGACCCGCGGTCGGCTCGTCTAAGAGGAGGAGATCCGGTTCGAGGACGAGGATCGCCGCGATTGTGACGCGCTTTTTCTGCCCGTAGGACAGGGCGGAAATCGGCCAATTTCGAAACGGATATAAGCCGCAAATTTTCAAAACTTCCTCGACGCGGCGGTTTATCTCGCTTTCCTCAACGCCGCGCAGCTTTAGGCCGAGACCGACTTCTTCGCGAATCATGACTTTTGAAATCATCTGATTCGGATTCTGCATGACGTAACCGATCGAATCGGCGCGGCGGCGAATGCTAACATTATTCAGACTGTCTCCGCGCAGCCGAATCTCGCCGCTTGACGGCGTTTCAAATCCGCAGATCAGTTTGCACAGCGTGCTTTTTCCGGCGCCGTTTTTCCCGACGATCGCGCTCATCTCGCCTTTCCGAATGGTGAAATCGATATGATTCAGTACGACGCGCCGGTCGTCGTACGAAAAAGTCACGTCGTCGAACGTCAGCAGCTCGTCGCGCCTCGCCTCGGACTCCGGTACCGAGATCGATCGATACCAATTTTGGATTGGCGCGCGAATCGATTCAATCGGAAGTTTCGAAACGGATGCCGGCCGATCCTGTGGCGTGAGTTCAAATCCGGCGTATCGCAGCGCGGTCAGATATAACGGTTCCCGAATTCCGTATTCGCGCAGGATTCCGCTCGCCAGGACGTTATCCGGCGTATCGTCAGCGATAATCCTGCCGCGATCCATCAGGATAATCCGATCGATTTCACGCCAAAGGACGTCTTCAAGCCGGTGTTCGATGATGAGTATCGTTTTATGCGTTTCCCGCGCCAACTGGTCGATGAGTTCGATTGCGTATTGACCGGTCGCCGGATCCAAATTTGCCAGCGGTTCGTCGAAAAGGAGGATGTCAACATTATCTACGAGGACGCCGGCGAGCGCGACGCGCTGTTTCTGACCGCCGGAAACTTGCTGCGGTTTGGATTTAAGATGCCCGTCTATATCGACGAGCTTCGCGACGGCTTCAACTCTCGGAATCATCTCGGCATGGGGAACGCAGTCATTCTCGAGCGCGAAGGCGATATCCTCGCCGACCGTTTGCCCGACGAATTGACCGTCCGAGTCTTGAAGAACGGTCCCGATCTTTTTGGAACGGTCATAGATAACGGCGTCGTTCGCGACCGTTCCGGAAATTGCGACCGTTCCGCTGATTTGGCCTTTGTAATAGTGAGGGACCAAGCCGTTGATGCAATGTCCCAGCGTGCTTTTTCCGCTCCCGGACGGCCCAAGGATCAGGATTTTTTCACCGGCGTAAACTTTCAGGTTAATATCGGTTAATGTCGGTTTGGCTTGGGAGCGGTAATGGAATGAGAAATTATTAAATTCGATTACAGGATGATTCATCAGCGCTCTTCTGAAATTGAATTTGAAGCGACTTAATATTATACGCTATTTAAATATAAAAAGCGCCCCGACCGAATGAACTTCACCCCCAAAGCCGGACAGAACCCAACTCAGAGGGTGTGCGTGTATATCAGAAACGAAAGGCGCTTTTGGGAAAGCGAAAATTATTCTTCTTTAAGGCTCCCGCTCTGCGTTTTTGTTTTCGCGTAGGCGAATAAGAAAATTGTCCCTAAAATAAGAACCGAAATCAGGTTCGCGAGACCGGCGGTCGCGCCTTGGGTAAAGACTTTATTGACCGGTTCCGAATAAATCAGGATGTCGAGAATCGGAGCGACGAGGACCCAGGCGATCAAGTTTGCTAAAACCTGGTAAACGTTGAACGTCACGAAGTCGGTCATCTTGGTTTCGCCTCGTTCGATCGCAAGCCGATTCGAGACGAATCCGACGAGCGCGCCGAACACTGCGGAGGCGATGACCCAGCTCCACCAAACGCTGCCGTACGCGAGCATATCGGTCAGGGTATGACCGATAAAGCCGATTAACGCGCCGGCGATCGGACCGAATAAAGCCGCCATGAACGCCAGGAAAGCGTAGGCCGTGCTGATATTCGTGTTCGGGATCGGCGTCGGAATCGCGACGAAGCGATTCAGGACGAGGAAAATAGCGGAACCGATACCGATAGCGACAATTGTACGGGTATTAAGTTTCATATCAGATCTATCCTTTCAGGAACTATGTTGACTTGATTATACGTAATTTTTCCGAAAATAGGCGAATGAATTCGTCGAACTGCTGACTCGAATTTTCGCTCCGTTTTCGGAGCTTAGAAATAATAAGCTCCGGAGCCGCTTTCCGACGCATCCGAATCGCCGCCTAAATAGGCCGCGCGGACTTTCGGATCGTTCAGCAAGTCAAGTCCGCTTCCCGTCAATACGATTTCGCCGGTTTCGAGGACGTAGCCGCGATCGGCGACGGCCAGCGCCATTTGCGCGTTCTGTTCGACGAGCAGGATCGACGTGCCTTGACTGTTGATATCGACGATAATATCGAAAATCTGCTCGACCAGGATCGGCGACAATCCCATCGACGGTTCGTCCAACAGCATCAAATCAGGATCGCCCATGAGTCCGCGTCCGATCGCCAGCATTTGCTGTTCGCCGCCGGAGAGGGTTCCGCCGGGCTGGTTTCGCCGCTCCTTCATTCGGGGGAATAAGTCGAATACGCGTTCCATATCGCGCTGGATCTGCGCTTTATCGTTTTTCAAAAACGCGCCCATTTCGAGGTTTTCCTGTACGGTCATTTTCGGAAAGATATGCCGCCCTTCGGGAACCTGAACGAGCCCTTTCCGAACGATCTGGTCGGTCGCTCTTCCGGTAATATTTTCGTCCTGATACGTGATCGAGCCGCTGGTAATATCGACGACGCCCGAAATCGAGTTCAGCGTCGAACTTTTGCCCGCGCCGTTTCCGCCGATCAGCGCGACGATTTCGCCTTTGTTGACCGTGAGCGAGATACCCTGAAGCGCGTGAATCGCGCGGTAATATACGTTTAAGTCTTGAATTTGGAAATACATGATTATTCAGCCTGCTTTCCCTGATTTTTCCGCCGCGCGTATTTTTCAACGAGGGTTTCCGTCTCGGAGCCGAGATATGCTTCGATAACGCGTTGATCGTTGCGGATGACCTCCGGCGTGCCTTCGGCAATTTTTTCGCCGTGGTCAAGGACGACGATATGATCGGATATATTCATAACGACTTTCATATCGTGTTCGATCAGGATGATCGTAATTTTCAATTCGGATCGCAGCGTATTGATCAGCTCGATCATGGCGTCCGATTCATGCGGATTCATTCCGGCGCAGGGTTCGTCCAATAAGAGCAGGTGCGGATTGTTCCCGAGCGCGCGGGCGATTTCGAGCCGCCGCTGCGCGCCGTAAGGAAGGTTTCTGGATAATTCATTCGCGTAACCGCTAAGACCGACGAAGTCGAGAAGATTTGCCGCTTTTTGAATCGATTGTTTCTCTTCGCGGCGGTTGCGGTAGGTTTGAAAAATCGCGTCGACCGAATTGGAGCGCAAGCGCGGCTGTTGTCCGATGAGAATATTTTCAATGACCGACATGCTTGAGAACAGGCGGATATTCTGGTACGTCCGCGAGATGCCGAGGTTGGCGACTTCGTCGGTCGGAATACCGTTGATGGGGCGCCCTTGGAAGAAAACCGTTCCGGAGTCGATCTTATAAAAACCGGAAATACAGTTAAAAAAAGTCGTTTTCCCGGCGCCGTTTGGCCCGATGATTGAAAAGATCGATTGATAAGGGACTTTAACGTTGACGTTATTTACCGCGGTCAGCCCGCCGAAATTAATAATGATATCTTCGGTTTCAAGAATATGCTGCGTGCGTTTCGGCGTCTTTTCAGTCATGGTTTCAGCTCCTTCTTTAGGATTTCGAGGTCTTTATCCGGTTCGGCGTAGATCTTTTTCCGTCGGATCGGAAGTAATCCTTCCGGTCGGATAATCATCATCGCGATCAGCAGCACGCCGAATACGACCATCCGATAGTTTTCCAAATCGCGAAGCAATTCCGGAACGCCCTTGATAATAAACGCGCCGATCAGCGCGCCGGGGATCGACCCCATCCCGCCGACGACGATAACCGCCAGCGAATTTACCGAGACCATAAAGACGAAATCGCCGGGCCCGATATAGGTATTTCTCGAAGCGTAGAGCGCCCCCGCCGCGCCGGCGATAACGGCGCCGATAATGACGGCGAGAACTTTATAATAGCTGGTCGCGACGCCGCAAGCCTGCGCGACGGTTTCATCTTCGCGCATGGCTTCCCAGCTGCGTCCGACGCGCGAATATTGAAGCCGGTAAACGATATACAGCGTTACGGCGAAAAAGATCATAATCACATATAAGAAATAGATATTTTCCGGCATCGGTTTCCCGATCAGCGATTCGATGAATCCCGGCTGCCGCGGCTGACCGATATCTTTAATCCCTTGCGGCCCGCCGGTAAAATCGGCGAGAAGATTCGAGTTGACGAGTGAGCGGATAATTTCGGCGAAACCGAGGGTCACGATCGCTAAATAATCGCCGCGCAGATTCATGATCGGCAGCCCGACGATCACGCCGCTCAGCCCTGATATCGCCAGCGCGACCAGGAACGCGATCGGGAACGAAAATTCGAGTCCGAGAGGTTTCGGCGCGGTCAGAAGCGCGAACGTATACGCGCCGATCGCGTAGAAGGCGACGAACCCGAAAACGAGCTGACCCGAAAGGCCGACGATCAGGTTTAATCCCAACCCGAGGACCGCGTAAATCAGGACCAGGCCTAAAATCGAAATACCATACGGGCTCAGGATAAACGGGAGCGCGAAAACGAAGATAAGAATCGCAATGATAACCAGGATACGCACAATTTTGTTTCTGCGGATAAAGCGGATCGTATGATTTTCTGCGATTGCTCTCTGGAGCGCTGCCCAGGCGTTCGCCGGTTGACCGGTCGACTTGATTATCCAGGCGATCAGTCCGCCGAGGAGCGCGCCGGCGATGGTCAGCGCAAGGTAAATCCCGATCATGACGGGGATTTCGCGCCCGAAGGCGGCGGTTTTAATCGCGTCCGGCGCCATCATATCCAGATAAGTTCGGATTTTGACGCCGTTCGCGTTGAGCGTACTGATCAGGGCATTCAGCGCGGCGATCAGGACGCCGGAAACCAAGCCTATGACGAGCGATTCTCCGAGACAATAAAGCGGCGTCGGTTTCGGTTTGCCGGGGCGGTAGAGCGAGCGGATAAAACTGAACGCGATGAAAAACGCGACGAGCGCGACGATAACGCCGTAGAAGAGCGGCGATACCGATTTTACCGATTTGGCCGACGTAATCATTTTTTCCAGCATGGCGCCGAGCGCGGCGGTCATGTTGATCAGCTGCAAAAAAATCAGGATAATCGCGGTTAAGACGCCTTTTCGCACAGCGACTGCGGATGTGTTTTTCATTAGACTTTCTCCTGTGTCGAAGCGTTTTTACTGAAGAGACCGGACGGTTTTAAGATCAGGACGAAGATCAGGATCGAGAACGCGATAACGTCCTTTAATTGGAAGTCGATTCCAAGAAACGCCGGCCCGACCGATTCGACGATCCCCAATATCATGCCGCCGGCCATCGCGCCGGGGATGTTCCCGATGCCGCCTAAGACCGCGGCTGTGAACGCCTTGATCCCGGGGAGGAAACCGACGTAATGATTGAACAGCCCGTTATGAATTCCCCACATGACGCCGGCGGCTCCGGCAAGGACGCCGCTGATCATGAACGTCTGACTGGCGACGCGGTCGGTATTGATCCCCATCAGCTGTGCCGTATTCTTATCCTGCGAAACGGCGCGGATCGATTTCCCTAGCTTCGTTTTCCGGACGAAAATATAAAGTCCGATCATCAGGATCAAGGCCAGGATCAGGCTGAAAACGCCTGTCTTGGTAATAACGATCATCCCGTCGCCCATCTCGATATTCCAACCGCTTCCGCGCGCGAGGAGCGGCGGGTTCTTGTAAGTTTTTTTCGTAGCCCCGAACATCAGCTGCGCGGCGGTTTCAATAAAGATCGACGCGCCGACGGCGCTGATCAACGGCGCAAGCCGGACAGGCGAATTCCGCAGCGGACGATAGGCGATTTTTTCAAGGTAATACCCGCTGATCATCGATACGCCGGTTCCGGCCAGGAACGCCAGAAATATCGCCAGCCCGGGATACATGTTCATGAAGTTGGAATCGCCGATTTTCCATGCGTCGAACGCTTCGAAGGTGAAAAAACCGGCGAAACAGCCGAGCATCATGATATCGCCGTGCGCGAAATTGATGAGCGACATGACGCCGTAAACGAGCGTATAGCCGATCGCGATCAGCGCGTACATACCGCCGACAATCAATCCCGTATTCAGGAAGCTGAGCCAGAAGACGGAGCCGTAGGTCGGGCGCGTAATCAGAATAATCGCGCGGTAAATCAGGAACGCTAACGCGCCGAGTCCGACGATAATTCGCAGCCAGTTAATCCTGCGGACGCCGGAGGACTTCTTTTTATTCGGGTTAAAAAAATTCAGGGTCATAGGATTTTCGAATGTCCTCTCTGTTTAAATACAGCCCGAGAGCGGTATTTTATCGGAATCATCCGTCGATTTTGCAGATCGGGTGGTTCATTTTCTTTTATTTAAAAGAAACCGTCAGAGCTGATTTAATTACGCTAAATTTTACCATTTTCAAATTTTTTAAATTGTCTGACGGATGGAGAATATGACGATCAATTTATCATGGTGAATCGGAAAAGCGAAGCGAATGAAACCCGGATGATCGCTCCGCTTTAGATGAGCGAGACGCGCCGTCTTTTACAAATAACACAAACAAATAAAATTTAATTCCAGGAAATTTGCAGCGTTTTTTTCTTGGCAGCGCAATCGCTTAGATATAGATTAATCAGCGTTTGATACGGAATTCCTGTTTTTTCTGATTCCGATTTGAAAAATTCGATCGTCGCCATGTCGATGTTGATCGTTATCTGCTTTTTTTGTCTTTTGAGTCGGGCGGCGTAAGGGTTCTTAACGCCGTTAGAAAAATCGTATTCTTCTCTCATGAGGCTGCACCTTTTTCGTATTGGACTTTTTCATGTTTTGTTGCTTTTCTCGCCGATATAATTCGGATTCGATCGTCTGTAATCTTATGACAATGACATACGATAAGAATTCGACCGATTTCGCTCATTCCTAACAATATAAATCTGTCTTCATTTATCGAGTGATCCGGGTCAAATATAAATAAACCATTCTCATCGAAGAAAACCGTTTCTGCTTCCTCAAACGAAATACCATGTTTTGCGGTGTTCGTGCGATTCTTGTTCTCGTCCCATTCAAAAATCAACGCTTCTATAATTATATTGTAATTATACTATAACTCAAACTGCGGGTAAAAAAATATGGCCCATCGCTGAGCCATATTTTATAAGATCTAAGCTGCCGGAATTACTCGCCGGAAATGATAACCCATTCGCCGTCGACGACGCGGTAGAAGGTCGGACCCGACGCGTTGCATTCGCCGTTTTCAGTACAGGTGATTTCACCGGTGATCCCTTCGAAGCCGTTCGTCGTTCGGACCGCCTCGACGAGCTCGGCGCGGGGGATATATAACTTCCCGTCATCCCCGAGGAAGGCGACAGCGCGGATCCGGTCGGCGAGGACCTGGACCGTATCGTACGAGAACCAGGCGAACGACGACATGGAGCCGGTTACGCGCCCGTAAGCTTCTTCATACTGCGCGTCGAAAGCCAATTTCGCCGGAGAGTCGCCCGGGACGGACGAGGTTCCGATCAGCCCTTCCGCATTCGCGCCGGCTTTCTCGATAACTTCGACGCCGAAAGCGCCGTCGTCCGAAAAAATCGGGACGTCCGCGAGACCGAACAAGGCTTTCTGGTTCAGGAGGACAGAGAGTTCCGCCGTGAACCCGCCGTAATAGATAATTTCCGGTTTCGTCGAGGCGACGGCGGCTAAGACCGCGCCGTAATCGGCTTCGCCGGCGGTAATCGATTCGTAAGCGACCGCGTCGATGCCCCGATCCTTGAGGGTCGCGCTGACCGTGTCGGCGATACCTTTCCCGTAGTCCCCGCCGTCATGAATAATCGCGACTTTCGTCAGGCCGAGGTCGTCGAGGATGAAGTTGGCGGCGAAAGCGCCCTGCGCGGCGTCCTGGAAGACGAGACGGTTGAAAACGGCGTTATCCGAGGTCAGGTTCGCGCCGGTCGCCGACGGCGACATCATCGGGATGAACGCTTTTTCGAAGATCGGAATAACGGCGGCGGATTCGGCGGTAAAGACGTTTCCCGCGACCGCGACGAGCGTCGGATCCGTAATCCATTTATTCGCGACGGCGACGGCGGTTTCAGCCGATCCGAGCGTGTCTTCCGGGAGGAGTTCCCAGTCGAAGCCTTCGAATTCTTCGAGGTTCTCGACCGAAATCGCCTGACTTTCGGTAATATCCTGACCGTACATGGCGTATTCGCCCGTGCTCGGACCGGCGACGCCGATTTTAATCGTTTCGCCCGGTTCAATTACGGCGCAGCCGCCATCCGCATCGCAGCGGGACATATCGGCCTGAGCAAAAACGCCGAAAGCCGAGAACGCGACCGCAAAAAGCGCGATCCATAAAACGAAGGTAGTTTTCTTGCTGTTCATCTTTCTGTGTCTCCTGTCTGAGAACTCGTTCCGGATCGCCGTCCGGTTTGTACTGTGATACCCTCCGAAACGTCGGAGCCGACAAACGGATGTATGAAATTGGATCCTGTTTTTGGAACGGATTGCAAGCGATTTTCTCATTTCTGAAATTCGCTGTCAAGGCTGTTGCGGAAATTTATGACAAGCTCGGGGACGGAATTTTTTTTGCAAGGCGGCTGCTCAAAACGGCAAGTTTCAAGTATTCTGTTAGAAATATCGTCAAAGGATGTTTTTAAAGGCTGCGTCCTTATGTATGGCGCAAAAAAAGGGGCGGACGGCGCGAAGGGAGAGGGGATTTCCGCAGAAAATCCCCTCTCCGTAAAGTCGCCGACGTCAGCGCGCGGAATGGCCCTCATCCGTCCGATGGCTCAATACGCTGACAAATGAACGGACGAATTTCATTTTAATAAAATCCGTTTTGAGGCGTCCTCACGGCGTTTCGCGTTCTTCTTTTACTGCGTCTGCTCCTGCATCTTGAAAAACGCTTCCGCGTCGCGGCGGAACTTGACCAGAGACGGCTGATGGACGTACATCATGTGTCCGGCTTCGTAATACGTCATGATGATATTTTGCCGCAGCGGTTCCGGCAGGTTGAGATGGTTGAAGACGAATTCGGACGCGAAAAACGGCGTAGCCAAGTCGTAATAACCGTTCAGGACCCAGACGCGCATGAATTTGTTGCGAATCATCGTATCGCGCAGCATTTCTTCCAGCTGGAGGTAGCGGTTCTGAAACTCCTTATAATCCCAGATTCGCCACAACTCGTTCGAGATCGTATATTCGCGCTCGGTCTTATAATTCAGCTCGCGGTTCAGGTAGTCGTTCAGCGCGCCGGCGAAAACGCCCGATAATTCGGAATCGGACGGATCGTAGCTGGGCGACTGGCCCGCGCCGTCCTTATCCGGTCCGCTGAAACGGGCGTCGAAACGTCCGATAACTTTCCCTTCGGAGCGGAGGAGTTCCTTTCCGAACCGGTCCATCGGCACGCGCAGGTTCGAATCGAGGATGAATTTCAGCGATAATCCCGTCCAATCGGCCAATTTCTTCGCGACGCTGCGCTTATAATCGTCGCGAAGCCGGTCGCCGGCAAAAAGCGCGCTCAGGTATTCATCCTCGGCGAAAGAAGCCGAATCGGAAATAACGCGTTCGAGCGAATAATTCCGGTATTTCGGCGCGATTTTTCCATGATACCAGGCCGCGGCGGCGTACGTCGGCAGGAACGTCACGTACGGCAGATCGTTGCCGTCGAAAAAGTCGAGCGTCATGAAATCGAGCGCGGTCGAGATCAGGATAATCCCGTTCAGGTACATGCCATGCTTATCGGAAAGATAATCGGCGAGACCGGTCGTCCGCGTCGTTCCGTACGATTCTCCGGCGATATACTTCGGCGAACCCCAGCGGCCGTTCGCGGCGATAAAGGAGCGGATAAACTCGCCGATCGATTCGACGTCCTTTTTCCAGCCCCAGTAATCTTTCGGCTTGTCGCCGCTGACGGCGCGCGAAAAGCCGGTGCCGACCGGATCGATCATGACCAGATCCGTCTGATCCAGAATCGAGTATTCATTCTCGATCATCTTGGCCGGCGGCGGGAGCGGACTGCCGTCTTCGTTGAGCGCGACGCGCTTCGGCCCGAGGAGCCCCATGTGGACCCAGAGCGACGGCGCGCCGGGCCCGCCGTTGAAAGCGAAGGTAATCGGACGTTCGCGAACGTCGTCGACGTCTTTTTTCAAATACGCGGTATAGAAAATTTCGACGCGCGCTTTTTCCCCTTCGTAGACGTCTTTTTTATCGCCTTCGCCGAAGCGTTCCTCGTTAAGGATATGGGTTCCGGCGATCGCGGTGTACGCGATCGGTTTCCCCTGAATCGTGACGGTATGCTCGGTTCGGACGGATTGGCTTTGCGGCTGCGCCGGAGCGGACGCGGCGGTTTCGGTAGGTTTAGGGTCTGCGGTCATAATGTCCTTTCTAACTTAGG
>JASBYO010000017.1 GCA_029983925.1 Flexilinea sp. | reverse complement strand
GAGCAGTTTGTAAAGCAGGTTCTTTCTCCGTACCTGTTGAATGACGGTATTATTTCGATCGCGGTGATATTTGCGACCATGCGGATAGCTATAAAAAAAGTTGCCGACGGAATCTTTTTAGACGAACGAATCGGAATCGACCGGCTCATGCGGAAATGTCCCCGTTTCCGGTCATGGATCGGGAAGATCCGCGCGATCGCCGCGAAGTAAGTCGGTTCGGCGCGTCAGCCGGTTTTATTTTAAAAATTCCCCCCAAGCCCGCCAACCGACGTAAGCTGTGCCGTTGATTTCCATGTTGACATCGCCCAAGTAGAAAACAACGGTTTTCGCGTTCTCGTCGTTTAACATCTTGAGATATTTTTTTGAATTGACGGACATCTTCGATCCCGGAGCGATTGAACTCTTGATTTCAATCGCAAACGTTCGGTTCCAATCGGCGATCGTATCGACTTCAAGCCCCGAAGTGTCTCTGAAAAATGTCAGGTTCGCTTTCCTCGCGCGGTTCAGGCGAAATTTGAGCAGCTCTGCAACGGCGAAAGTTTCTACGATCGCGCCTTTGTACCGGCTAAGCAATAGGTCCTCTTTCGTTTCGAGTCGCAGCAAGTAACACAAAAGTCCTGAATCAACAAAATACAGCTTCGGAGTTTTTACGATATTCTTCCCAAGATTCCTGGTATCCGGTTCGAGAAAATGAATGATAAACGAGGCTTCTAAAATTGACAACCAAGCCTTAATCGTTGGCGCGGAAACGCCTGTCTCCCTTGCGATGCTGTCCATCGACAGCAGCTGCCCGCTGTGAAGTGCGCAGATTTGAATAAATCTTTTAAATACAGAGAGATTCCCGGGATTGATTTGATCCCGGATATCTAAATCAAGGGTTGTTTCGACGTAGTTTTCGAACCAGTCTTCCCGGAGGAAATTTCGACTGGGGTCATGCAGCGGCGGATACAGACCCGAGAAAATCAGGCCGTAAGGAGTTTCTGGAAGAAGGTCGGCTTCGCCCAGTTCCCTGATTGAAAACGGGAGCAGTTTTAGAAACGCCGCTCTGCCGGACATGCTGTCTGTCATATTGGTTCGCAGCCGGAATTGGCTGGAACCAGTTAGGATAAATTTTCCGGGTACGGGCGGGTGGCGATCGACCTCCAGCTTGATAGCGTCGAAAATTTCCGGAACTTTTTGCGCCTCATCGATGATCGCCCCGTTTGGAAATGCCATGATAAAATCGGCGGGATTCGAGGACGCGAGCTCGCGCATTGTCCGGTCGTCAAAGGTAACGTACCGTTTGTCGGGAAAGGTCGCTTTCGCCAGTGTGGATTTCCCGCTTTGTCTTGGTCCGGTGACGCCGACGACGGGGAATTGCGCTGCTAACCGCAGCAGCGCCTCTTTTGCTGTTCTCTCGATCATGTCCGATTCTCCTTTCAGGAAATATCAAAGTTTCCGAGCTGTTAATCCAAAGTTTACCATACCGGAAATCCAAAGTTTCAGGTCTTGAAAATCTAAAGTCTGGAAACGGGGGATATCCGCACTGCGAATCGTAACGGCGTTTCGGATTTTATGATACGATATAAATTGCAACGCGCGGCCATAAGTCAGGATTCTTTCGAATTTGCGGCTCGCGCCGGCCGCCGGGCCGATTCAGAATCGAGCGGTAAAAATCGGCTGCAATCTTTCAAGTTGAGGTCACAATTTTATAAGCTTATCCTCGCGGGAATGCGGCGGTTTATGCTATAATAAAGCCGTTTGGTTCGATAGATGCCGGACTGAACGAATCACGGGTCAAGAATCGTTACGATACGGGCACGACAAAATTCCACTCGGTGCAACGGGTACGGTTGACTGATTTGTGAGCAAGATGATGCAGCGAAGCCCATGCTGACAATCTTGTGCGGAGCCGAACACGGCTCGGATATTACCTGAAATAATAGGAGAGAAACTGAATGTTTAAAGGGCTGCTTGGCAAGAAAATCGGTATGACCCAGATTTTCGATGACAATGGTGTCGCAATTCCGATCACCGTTATCGAAGCTGGGCCTTGCTATGTTACCCAGCTGCTCACGTCTGAAAAAGACGGGTACAGCGCGGTCCAGATCGGGTTCGACGAAATTAAACCTTCGCGGATCACGAATGGCGAAATGGGTCACTTGAAGCGGAACAACTTGCCTCCGCTTCGCTTTTTGCGCGAGTTTCGCACGGACGATCCGCAGGTCGCTGAGGGTGACAAGGTGACGGTGGATCAATTTGAGGTTGGCGAACTGGTCGATATCGTCGGAACCAGCAAAGGCCGCGGTTTTCAGGGCGGCGTTAAACGCTACAATTTTGGCGGCGGTCCGAAGACGCACGGTCAGTCCGACCGCATGCGCGCGCCGGGTTCCCGCGGCGCCGGTACGACGCCGGGCCGCGTTTTTAAGGGTTCCCGCGGTCCCGGTCATATGGGACATGAGCGCGTAACGGTGCAAAACCTTAAGGTCGCGTATTTGGATCCAGAACGAAACCTGATCGGTGTTAAAGGCGCGATCCCGGGCGCTCGCGGCGGTTTAATTATGATTAAGGGCGCTCGCAAGAGCTAAGGCACGACAGGGAGCAACAGCACTTATGAAAATCGATGTCAAAAACATGAAGGGCGAAGTCGTCAGCGAAGTTGAACTTCCCGAGGCGATTTTCGGCGCCCCGATTTATATGGACTTGATGCATCAGGCGTATGTGCGCCAGATGGCGAACGCTCGACTGGGGACGCACGAGACGAAAGTCCGGCATGAGGTCGCCGGCGGCGGTCGCAAGCCGTTCAAACAGAAGGGAACCGGCCGGGCCCGTCAGGGTTCGACGCGCGCCGCGCAATGGAAAGGTGGCGGCCGGGTCCATACGCCGCATATGCGCGATTATGCGCAGGACATGCCGAAGAAAATGCGGCGGGCGGCGCTGCGTTCGGCGTTAAGCGTGAAAGCGGGCGACGCGCAGATCGTCGTTGTCGACGAATTAGCGTTGGCGCAGCCGAAAACGCGCCTGATGGTCGACGCGTTGAATAAACTCGTCGGAGAAAGCACGGCGCTCGTTCTCATCGCGAACAAAGACGCGGTCGCCGACGTTGTTCGCGCGACGCGCAACATTCCGGACGCTAAGATTCTGGACGCGAATTACCTGAATATTCGCGATTTACTGCGCTTCGATAAAGTCGTTCTGCCGTTGGCGGCGATCGAAACAATCAGCTCGTATTTAGGCTAAGGGAGGATATCCATGTCGACTATTTACGAAGTTTTACGACGACCGATCGTAACCGAAAAAACGAATGACTTGCTGCGGAAAAATCAGTACGCTTTCGAAGTCGAAAAAAGCGCGAGCCGAACGCTCGTGAAAGATGCCGTTGAAAAACTTTTCAACGTTTCCGTCGTCGCGGTCAACATTATCGTTACCCCGGGCAAGACGAAACGCAACATGAAGAGCCGCCGGACGACGATTAAGAAACCGGTGATGAAAAAAGCGATCGTTACGCTCGCCGAAGGCGACAGCATCAAATTCTTCGAGGGAGTTGAATAATGGCAGTTAAAATTTACAAACCGATCACGCCGGGCTTGCGCGACAAAACCGGTTATACCTTCGAAGAAATTACGAAATCGAAACCGGAACGCTCGCTTATCGTTTTCCGAAAACGGACGGGCGGGCGCAACAACCTCGGACGCGTTACCGTCCGCCATCGCGGCGGCGGCGTTCGGCGTTTTATCCGCATCATCGACGTCAAACGCGATAAAACGAATATCCCGGCAAAAGTCGCCGCGATCGAATATGATCCGAACCGCACGGCGCGCATCGCGCTGCTGTACTACGTTGACGGCGAAAAGCGTTATATTCTGGCGCCGGTCGGGCTGAAAGTCGGCGATGTTGTCGTCTCCGGCCCCGGCTCCGAAATCCGCGTCGGGAACGCCATGCCGATTTCGAGCATCCCGGTCGGTTCGACCATCCATAATATCGAGCTCAAGCCCGGACGGGGCGGCCAGATCGTTCGCGCCGCCGGAACCTCGGCTCAGCTCGTCGCGAAAGAAGGCGATTACGCTCAGGTCCGCCTGCCTTCCGGCGAAGTCCGCCTGGTTTTGCAAGTTTGCTACGCGACGATCGGCCAGCTCGGCAACGTCGATCACAGTAATATCAAACTCGGGAAAGCCGGACGGAAGCGCTACTTAGGGATTCGCCCGACGGTTCGCGGGACGGCGATGTCTCCGCGCGACCATCCGCACGGCGGCGGCGAAGGCCGTCAACCGGTCGGCATGCCGGGTCCGAAAACGCCTTGGGGCAAACCCGCGCTGGGTTATAAGACGCGCCGCAACAAGAAAACAGATCGCTTTATCGTTCGTCGCCGAAACGCGAAGGGCGGGCGCTAATTAAAAGAGGTTAGAAGAAATGTCACGATCATTAAAGAAAGGCCCGTTTATCGAGCCGAAACTTTTAGCGAAGGTCGAGAAGATGAACAGCGCCGGCGATAAAAAAGTTGTCCGAACCTGGAGCCGCGCCAGCGTGATCTTCCCGCAGATGGTAGGTCATACGATTGCGGTTCATGACGGACGGCGCCATATTCCGGTCTATATTACCGAAAACATGGTCGGCCATCGTTTAGGCGAATTCGCCCCGACGCGATTGTTCCGCGGACATGTTTCCGAGAAATCGAATAAGAGGTAATACGAGATGAGCCAAGAAGTGAAAGCGAAATTGAGCAATCTCGGCGTATCCGCCCAGAAAGTCCGCTTGGTCGTCAACCTGGTTCGCGGAAAATCGGTTGCGGACGCGTTGAATATCCTCAAGTTTACGAACAAGGCCAGCGCGGAACCGCTTTATAAGCTGATCGCGTCCGCGGCGGCGAACGCCGAAGAAAACTTCGGACTGGATCGAAACGATTTAATCGTCAGCACGATTTACTGCGACGAGGCGGCGACGCGCAAGTGGCGCTATTTCGGCGCGCGGGGACGATTTAAGCCGATTCTTCGCCGTTCGTCACACGTAACCGTCGTTCTTACCGAACGCGCGTAAGGAAAGGGTTGACAGGAGAAAATCATGGGTCGTAAAGTACATCCTATTGGATTTCGATTGAATATCAACAAACCCTGGGACGGGCGTTGGTATGCAAAAGGTAATGACTACGTTGACCAGCTTCATCAGGACCTGAAAATCCGCGAGCTGATTCACGCTGAAACCGATAAAGCCGGCGTTTCGCGCGTTGAGATCGAACGTTTCCCGGGAAAAGTTAAAGTTGTCGTCAATACGGCGAAACCGGGTATCCTGATCGGGCGCAAAGGCCAAAAGGTCACGCTTCTTCGCCAGGGACTCGAAGAATTAACCGGGCGGAAAGTCGATCTCGAAATTAAAGAGATCAAAGCGCCGGACACGGACGCTTATCTGGTCGCGATGAATATCGCCGGGCAGATTGAACGCCGCGTCGGTTACCGCCGCGCCATGAAGCGCGCGATCCAGCAGGGTCTCCGCCAGGGGGCGCTGGGCGTCAAGGTTCAGGTCGGCGGTCGTTTAGGCGGCGCGGATATGGCGCGCTCGGTGACCCTTCGCGAAGGCCGCGTTCCGCAGCAGACGCTGCGCGCGGATATTGACTTCGCGCACGCGGAAGCGCAGACGACGTATGGGAAAATCGGTATCAAGGTTTGGATTTACCGCGGTATCGTTTTATCCATGAACGAAGAAGCGACGGCGTCCGTCGCGGCGGGTACGGCTACGGACGGCGTTTACGTCAGCGAATAAGAGATAGCTTCGCCGCCGAAAGCTTCATGAAAATCATTATAGCTGGAGGCGGGGGTCGAAAGAGAGTTTTGAAATGTTAATGCCAAAACGAGTAAAGTATCGCAAGCAGCAACGCGGGCGCATGAAAGGGAAAGCCCTGCGCGGAGCGGAAGTTACGTTCGGTGAGTACGGCTTGATGGCTTTGGAACCGGGCTGGATTACGGCTCGGCAGATTGAAGCGGCTCGGCGAACGCTTGCGCGCGAGATGAAACGCCGCGGGAAGATCTGGATCCGAATTTTCCCCGATAAACCGTATACTCATCGTCCCGCTGAAACCCGAATGGGTAAAGGGAAAGGGAACGTGGAATATTGGGTTGCGGTCGTGAAACCGGGACGGATCATGTTCGAAGTCGGCGGACTTCCTCAGGAAGTCGCGGTTGAAGCGCTGCGCCAGGCGACCTACAAATTCTCGATCAAGACGAAAGTCGTCTCGAAATTTGTTTTAGGGTCCAGGGAGAATGAGTAATGAAAGCGGAAGAAATTCGAAAATTATCCGGCGCCGAAATCCGCGCGAAATTAGCGGACCTGCGCCAAGAGAAAATGAACTTGCGGTTCCAGGCGGTTACCGGTCAGCTGACCGACAGCAGCCGGGTTAAGGAAGTTCGTCGCGATATTGCCCGAATGGAAACGATTCTGCGCGAAATGGAAATGAAACAGGAAGGTGTTCGATGAATTCACGGCGACGTATCATGGGTACCGTAACGAGCGATAAGATGGATAAAACGGTCGTCGTTGAAATTAAGCGATCCTACCGCCATCCGCTTCTGGGTAAAGTTGTCCATGACTTAAAACGCGTCAAGGCTCATGACGAGACCAACGCGTGCAAGATCGGCGACAAAGTCATGTTGGTCGAAACGCGGCCGATTTCCCGCGAAAAACGCTGGGCGGTCGAGTCGATCGTCAGGGCCAACGAAAAAGTCGAAGCCGGACAGGGAGCGTAAAGCATGATTCAGAAAGAGTCACGTTTAAAGATCGCCGACAATACGGGGGCGAAAGAAATCCTTGTTATTCATATTATCGGCGGTTCGGTCCGCCGTTACGCCTCGGTCGGCGACGTCGTAATCGGGACGGTCAAGTCGGCGAACCCGAACGGTTCCGTCAAGAAGAGCGACGTCGTGAAGTGCGTTATTGTGCGCTGTGCGAAAGAATGGCGCCGCGAAGACGGCTCGTCGATTCGGTTCGACGATAACGCCGCGGTCGTCCTCGACGCGAACGGAACCGATCCGAAGGGGACGCGTATTTTCGGGCCTGTCGCTCGCGAGCTTCGCGAGAAGGGCTTTACGAAGATCGTCTCTTTGGCGCCGGAAACGATTTAAGACCGGAGAGATGGAGCACGAATGAAATTAAAGATTCGCAAGGGCGATACCGTTGAGGTTATCAGCGGTCGCGCTGAAGATAAACGAAAACGCGGCGAGATCCTTCGCGTTGACCTAACGGCGGGACGCGTCGTCGTTCAGGGCGTCAATATTCGCTCACGCCATCAGGGTCAGACGCAGGCCGGACGCCGCCAGATCGACGCCGGGATCGTGAAGTTTGAAGCCCCGATCCATAATTCAAACGTTATGCTTGTCTGCCCGAAATGCAGCAAGGCGACGCGCGTCGGATTAAAACGCGTTGACGGAAAAGCGGTTCGCGTTTGTAAAAAATGCGGCGCGGATATTGACGGCGAATAAGCGGGAGTAAATCATGAACCACTTACGAGAAAAGTATACGAACGAAGTAGTTCCCGCGATGAAAAGCGCGTTGAATTTGAAAAACGTCATGCAGTATCCCCGGATCGAAAAAGTTGTCGTCAATATCGGTTTGGGCGAAGCCATGGATAATCCGAAGGCGATGGAAGCCGCTGTCGGCGACCTGCGCGCGATTACCGGCCAGAAGCCGCAGATTACGAAAGCGCGCGTATCGATCGCGAACTTCAAGCTGCGCGAAGGCCGAGAGATCGGCGCGAAAGTTACGCTGCGCGGCGATAAAATGTGGTCGTTTTTGGATCGCGTTATGAATATCGTTTTGCCGCGCGTTCGCGACTTCCGCGGGATCTCCGCGGACGCTTTCGACGGACGCGGAAACTATACGCTCGGCCTCAAGGAACAGACCTTGTTCCCGGAAATCGATTATGAAAAAGTCGATAAGCTGCGCGGGATGGAAATTACGATTGTAACGACGGCTGAGACCGATGATCAGGCGCGGACGATGTTAGCGCTGCTCGGAATGCCTTTCAGGAAGGGTTAATATGGCGAAGAAATGTATGGCTTATCGTGAATTACGGCGCGAATATCCGAACCAGGTTCGGAACCGCTGTAAAATCTGCGGCCGGTCGCGCGGTTATATGCGACGATTCGGTTTATGCCGAATTTGCTTCCGAGAATTAGCGCTGAACGGCCAGATTCCCGGCGTTACCAAGTCATCCTGGTAATCAGGAAGCGAAGGAGAACAAACAAGATGGTTAATGATCCTATTGCTGATATGTTGACTCGGATTCGCAACGCCATGATGGTCGGTCAGAGCGCGGTTGCGATGCCTAGTTCGAAAATTAAAGCGGAAATTGCGCGGATTCTGTTGGAAGAGGGCTTTATCGATTCCTACGAAGTCGTCGAAGGCGAAAAGCCGGCGCAGCTGACGCTTAAGATTAAAATCAAGTACGCCGGCGAACGCCGCGAACGCCGACCGGTCATGAGCGGAATCGTCCGCGTCAGCCGTCCGGGGCGACGCGTCTATTCGCGCCGGAGCGAAATCCCCTGGATTCTTTCCGGGTTGGGGATTGCGATTATGTCCACGCCGAAGGGGATTATGACCGGTCAGCGCGCTCGTACCGAGGGCGTCGGCGGCGAAATCCTCTGCAAGGTTTGGTAGGAAAGGAAGTTTAGGCAATGTCTCGAATTGGACGATTACCGATTACTATTCCCGCCGGTGTTAATGTGGACATTAATGGGAGCGAAGTCAAAGTTAAGGGGCCGAAAGGCGAAATGAAACGTCTTTTCTCGCCCGTCGTCAAGATAGAAAAAGAAGCCGATACGATTACGATTACGCGCGCGTCGGACGAAGCGACTGTCCGCGCGCTGCATGGTACGACACGCGCTCTTTTGAACAACATGGTCGTCGGCGTATCGGCCGGCTTCACGATCGTATTGGAAATCGACGGCGTCGGTTACCGCGCTGAGATGAACGGGAAGAATCTCGTTTTATACGTCGGATATTCCTCCCCGGTTACGGTCGTTCCGGTCGAAGGGATCTCTTTCGACGTCGATACGAAAACGCGTCAGGTGAAGGTCATGGGTCACGACCGGGAAGTCGTCGGCCAGGTCGCTTCCGAAATCCGCGGCGTTCGTCCCCCGGAACCGTACAAAGGTAAAGGGATCCATTACTTGGGCGAAAAGATCCGCCGCAAGGCCGGTAAATCCGGAAAAGCTAAAAAATAGGGGTGAGGAATGGCAAAATATTCTCGCAGAGAAGCTCGTATTCGACGTCATATCCGCGTTCGGAAGAAGCTCGCCGGTACGGCGGAATGCCCTCGGTTGGACGTGTATCGCAGCCTTGACAACATCTACGCTCAGGTTATCGACGACGATAAGGGCGAGACGCTTGTTTCGGCGTCGAATATCGATAAGAAGCTCCGTTCCGGAATGGACGGAAAGACAAAATCGGAACAAGCGGCGCTCGTCGGTAAAGCGGTCGCCGAACGCGCTCTCGAAGCCGGAATTACGACGGTCGTTTTTGACCGCGGCGGTTTCCAGTACGTCGGACGCGTCAAAGCGCTCGCCGAAGCGGCGCGCGAAGCCGGGCTGAAGTTTTAATGGGAAGGGAAGATTCAAGAACCATGGAACAGAACGATTATTCACAGGAAGTTCAGCTCGACGAACGCACGATTGAAATCGCCCGCGTCGCGAAAACGGTCAAAGGCGGCCGGCGCATGCAGTACCGCGTTACCGTCGTCGTCGGCGATAATAACGGGAAGATCGGCTTGGGCATCGGAAAAGCTTTGGCTGTTCCGGACGCGATGAAAAAAGCGTCGGACCGCGCGCGTAAGAACATGCACAACGTTAATCTTTATAAAACCACGATTCCGCACGAAGTCCTTTCGACGGTTTCGGGCGCGAAAGTTTTGCTTCGCCCGGCCGCCGAAGGTACCGGCGTTATCGCTGGTAGCGGCGTCCGCGCCGTTCTTGAAGTCGCGGGTATCAACGATATCCTGACGAAATCGTTAGGAAGCGCCAACTTGTTGAACATCGTTAAAGCGACGTTCGACGCGCTTGATTCTTTAAAAGATATTGACGCGGAAGCGGCGCTGCGCGGTAAGACGCGCGACGAGCTGCTCCCGTTCTGGGATCGAGGAAGATAATCATGGCAGCCGAAACGACCCATAAAAAATTGCAAATTACCTGGTTCAAAAGCGCGATCGGGTATTCGAAACGGCAGAAAGACACGATCCGTGCCTTGGGTTTACGTAAATTAAACCAGACCGTCGAGAAAGAAGATAATCCGGTTACGCGCGGCATGATCCATAAGGTAAGCCACTTAGTTAAAGTTGTTGAGTTAGGGGATTAAGGATGAGATTAGACGAATTAAAACCCAACGAAGGCGCGAAGAAGCGCAAAGCGCGCGTCGGCCGCGGTCACGCCGCCGGTCAGGGTAAAACCGCCGGTAAAGGTACGAAGGGGCAGGCCGTCCGCCAAGGCGCCGGCGGCGCGCTCTATCGTCAGGGCGGCAACCTGCCGTTTTATCGCCGCCTGCCGTTCATGCGCGGGGAAGGGTTTACGCCCCCGAATCAGGTCGAGTACAATGAGGTCAACCTCAGCTCGCTCGAGCGGTTTGACGGTTCGGTTGAAATTACGCCGGAAGTCTTGCATGAAGCCAACCTGCTCAGCAAGAAAAATAACCCCGTCGTCATCTTGGGCAACGGCGAAGTCGACCGCGCTTTGAAATTAAAAGTGCATCGAATTACAAAAGGGGCTCGCGCGAAAATCGAAGCCGCCGGCGGAAGCGTCGAACTGATCGCGTAAGCGCGCTCGACGCATGAAGCGAAAGGAGAACTAAACCAATGAAACGATCTCCATGGCGTTACGTCTGGACCTCTAAAGGCATCCGCGATCGGCTGCTGATTACGCTGGGTATCCTCGTAATCTACCGGTTCGTCGCGAATATTCCGGTTCCCGGCTTCAACCCCGAAGTCCTCCAAGCGTTCAAAAACAGTCAATCGGCAGCAGGAGACCTGCTGTCGATTCTGAACATTTTATCCGGCGGCACGCTCTCGAACTTCTCGATTTTAGCGATGGGCGTCTACCCGTACATTACGGCGTCGATTATCCTCCAGCTCCTCGGCCCGATTATTCCGGCGATTGAGGAAAAGATGAAGAATAATCCGCGCGAAGGCCGCCAGTGGATGGAAAAATGGACGATGTACCTGACGATCCCGATGGCTTTCGTTTCCGCTCTCGGGCAGGTCGGTTTATTTAATCAGATCGTTCCGGGGATGACCGTCCTGAAAGATTACGGTTGGTCCGGTTCGAATCTGGTTCCGACGCTCGCGAATATTTTGACGATGATGGGCGGAACGATGATCGCGATCTGGCTCGGGAATATTATCTCGGAATACGGGATTCAGCAGCAAGGCTTGTCGCTGATTATCTTCTCGGGCATCGTCTCTCAGGTCCCGTCCAATCTGGTTCGGATCCTGGCCGACATGTCCTCGGGTTGGTACATTTTGATCATCTCGGTGATCGTCCTCCTGGTCGCGGTTTTCGCGATCGTCTATATCCAACAGGGGACGCGCTATGTCAAATTGATGATCCCCGGTCAGCGGATCGGCTACCGCAATATCAAGTCGGGCGGATCGACCTCGCTCCCGCTGCGGGTTAACAGCGTCGGCATGATTCCGCTTATTTTCGCGCAGTCGCTGATCACGTTTCCGGCGCTTATCGCCAGCTTCTTCGTCAATTCGGAAACGGTTTGGATCCAATCGGCGGCGAAGTGGGTTCAGAGCAACTTCAGCGGTTCGACGATCCTGTACTTAATTCTGTACTTCCTGCTCGTCGTCGCGTTTACCTATTTCTATACCAGCGTGACGTTCATGAACAACGACTACGGTTCCAGCCTGAAAAAGCAGGGCGCGATCGTCCCCGGACGCGCGCCGGGAGCCGAAACGCAGAATTATCTGGCGAAGATTCAGAACCGGATCACGCTTCCGGGCGCGGTTTTCCTGGGCCTGATCGCGATCCTGCCGAATATTCTCGGCTTAATTCTGGGCCGGAGCGCGAACGCGACAATGCTGATGTCGTCGTCCGGGATGCTGATCGTCGTCGGCGTCGTTCGGGATATTCTCGACTACGTCCAAAGCGAATTGAGCCAGCACGGGTATGACGAGAAGTTGATCCGCTGAAGCGGGAAAAGTTAAGTTATCAAAAAGAAGGAGGTCGTTATGGCGAATTATTATGTGTTGTTAGGGCCGCCGGGAGCCGGTAAAGGTACTCAGGCGAAGCTCATTTCCGAAAAAATCGGCGTTGCGCATATCAGCACCGGCGATCTTCTTCGTGAAAATGTCAAAAATCGGACAGTCCTGGGACTCGAGGCGCAGGGGTACATGAACTCCGGGCGTCTCGTCCCTGACGATCTGATTATCTCGATGGTACGCGAGCGGATCGCGCTGCCCGACTGTTCCAAAGGCGCGCTGATGGACGGGTTCCCGCGGACAGTCGCTCAAGCGGAAGCATTCGACAAAATGCTTCAGGACGCGTTTAACGCGAAAATCGCCTGCGTTCCGTGTATCGAAGTTCCGGCTGTGCTGCTGATTGAACGGCTAAGCGGTCGGACGATGTGTCCGAACGGCCACGTTTTCCATCAGGTCTTTAATCCGCCGGCGGCGGAGGGCGTTTGCGACGAATGCGGCGCGGCGCTTTACCAGCGCGACGATGATAAAGTCGAAACTGTTACGAAGCGGATCGAGGTTTACGAGAATCAGACGGCGCCGTTGATCGCCTACTATGATCAGGCCGGAATCCTGGCGCGCGTCGACGGGACGCAGCAGATCGACTCGGTCACCGCGCAGATTTTCAGCGCCCTCGGGATCGACGGAGCCTGAAGAGACAGCGGCGTCCGCGGACGAAAAGGCAACGGGAGAAGATCGAACGATGAGTTGGGATCGCCAGATATCGATAAAATCGAAAGACGAGCTGAATTTGATGCGCGACGCCGGGATTATCAACGCGGAAGCGTTGAAAGCCGCGGCGGAAGCCTGCGTTCCCGGCGCGACGACGTACGACGTCAACGCGGCGGCGGAGGAAGTCCATCATCGGTACGGCGTGACTTCGCCTTTCCGCGGCGTACCCGGTCCGATTCCATTTCCGGCGAATACCTGTACGAGCGTGAATCATATTCTCGTTCATGGAATCCCTTCGAAGAAGCATGTCTTAAAAGAAGGCGATATTATTTCGGTTGACTGCGGAACGACGCTGAAAGGGTATGTCGCCGATTCGGCGTTTACGATCGGCGTCGGGAAGATATCCGATGCGGCGCGGAAGCTGCTCGAAGTTACCGAAAATTCGCTGTATGAAGGGATCCAGCGCATGCGCGTCGGGTACCATACCGGCGACGTTTCGGCCGCGATCCAGGCTTACGCGGAAGGCCGCGGTTATTTCCTGACGAAGCAGTATACCGGTCACGGCGTCGGCCGCAAAATGTGGGAAGCGCCGCAGGTTCCGAATTACGGGATCGCCGGTCAGGGCGTCAGGCTGAAAGCCGGGATCGTGATCGCGATTGAGCCGATGGTTTTAATCGGGACGGAAAAGACGAAAGTTCTGAGCGACGGTTGGGCGGTCGCGGCGGCCGACAACAGTTTAACGGCGCATTACGAACATACGATCGCCGTGACGGAAGACGGGCCACGCGTACTGACGCTTCTTTCCGACGGGAATCCGCCGGTCTCCGTGATCGGCATGAGCGGCGATCGGCTGTCACAGGAACTTGCGAAAGGGCTTTGACCCGTTCGGTTAAAGCGATTATAATTAGAAGGCTTTTAGTTAATAATTCGGATGATCTATCCGAAGGGGAGTTAGAAAGATGAAAGTTACGTCATCCATAGGAAAACGATGTGCAAAATGCAAAATCGTAAAACGATCGGGCCGATTGTACGTCATTTGTGAAAATCCGAAGCATAAACAACGACAGGGGTAAGAACGAAGTATGGCTCGTATTGAAGGTGTTGATCTTCCGCGGAATAAGCGGATCGAAATTGCGTTAACCTATATTTACGGGATCGGTTTGACCCGTGCGCAGCGAATTTTAGCGGAAACGGGCGTCAACCCGGATACGCGCGTTCGCGAACTGTCGGATAACGACGAGAATCTTCTCCGCGAATATATCGCGAAAAACTTCACGGTCGAAGGCGACCTTCGCCGCGAAGTTCAGATGAATATCAAACGGCTGGTGGAAATCGGCTGTTACCGCGGTCAGCGTCATCGACGCAACCTGCCTTGCCGCGGTCAACGAACGCGGACCAACGCGCGAACGGCGAAAGGTCCGAAGAAGACGGTCGCCGGCCGCGGACGACGCCGCGGCGCAACGAAGAAATAGAGCCGTTTTTTTACAGTAGTTTTGTTACAGGTTTGGGTATCCTTTCAACCCGCGGCTGCCTGTAGCAAAACTTTACTGTTTGAGAACAGCTATTTCAAAAGAAAGTTAAGACAAGAGGAATTATGGCTCAAAATGTACGCTCTGCGCGTCGTGCCGCATCGGTACGAAAAGTGAAGCGCACGCTGGGTGCGGCCCAGGTGCACATTTTTGCTTCCTTTAACAACACCATCATCACGGTGACGGATGCCATGGGCAATCCGGTCTGCTGGGCCAGCGGCGGCACCGCCGGTTATAAGGGCTCGCGGAAGTCGACGCCGTTCGCGGCTCGTCTCGCCGCCGAACAGGTCATCAAGACGGCCCAAACGATGGGAGTTCAGGAAGTCGATTTGATTGTAAAGGGCCCCGGCCCGGGTCGTGAATCTGCGATCCGTGCGGTTCAGGGCATGGGGATGAAAGTCCGGACGATTTCGGATATTACGCCGATTGCGCATAACGGCTGCCGCCCCCCGAAGAAACGCCGCGTCTAAATTGGAAGGAAAAATTCAGAATGGCTCGATATATTGGATCGGTCTGCAGGCTCTGCCGACGAGAAAATGAAAAACTGTTTTTAAAAGGCGAACGCTGTTACAGCGCGAAATGCGCTTTTGAAAAGCGCGCATTCGCTCCCGGCGACCATGGCAAATCTGGCATGGGCCGGGGCGGCGATCATGCGTCGGACTACGCTCGCCAGCTCCGCGCGAAACAGAAAATCCGCCGCGTTTACGGCGTTTTAGAGCGACAATTCCGCCGCTATTTCGGGATCGCGAATAAGAAATCGGGTATGACCGGTTTGAACCTGCTCCAGCTGCTTGAAACCCGCCTCGATAACGTCGTTTATCGGCTCGGTTTCGCCGAAAATCGGACGCAGGCGCGCCAGCTTGTTAACCATGGGCATTTTATGGTCAACGGGATCCGCTGCGACATTCCGTCGGCGATCTTAAAGCCGGGCGACGAAGTTTCGATTCGCGAGTTGTCGAAGAATAAGGTTATTTTCCGAGACGTTTCGGAAATTGCGGAAAAGCGGATTTGTCCTCTTTGGTTGGGTCGAGATACGAAGGCGATTTCCGGAAAGATTTTACGCTTGCCGGAACGTACCGAAATTGATGAAAACCTTTCCGAACAGCTGGTTGTCGAGTACTACTCTCGTTAAGAACGGAACGGCGACGGCATACGGATTTTTTTGATGCCGAAAGGGGAATAAATTGGCTACACTAAGCAATATGGTAACACCGAAGGTGGAGATTGAACGCGAAGGCGAAAAATACGGGAAATTCCGTATTTATCCACTCGAACGCGGTTATGGCGTTACGATTGGGAACGCTTTGCGGCGGATCTTACTGTCCTCGTTGGAAGGCGCGGCGGTCACGTCGATCAGCATTTCCGACGTTCAACACGAATTCAGCGCGATCCCCGGCGTACGCGAAGATGTTCTTCAAGTAATGCTTCAGGTCAAGCAGATCCGCTTAAAACTGCATGGCGTTGATTCGACGCGCGTCACCTTAGAAGTTAATAGCGAAGGTGAAGTTACCGCGTCGGATATTCAATGCCCTTCCGAGGTGGAAATTCTCAACCCCGAATTGTATCTTTTTACGGTTGATAACCCGAATGCCAATTTACGAATTGATATGACCGTCGAACGTGGACGGGGATATTCCGCCGCGAACGAACGCCCGAATCATTTAGCGATCGGCGAGATTCCGGTCGACGCGATTTTCAGCCCGATCAAACGGGTTAATTGGAACGTCGGCTCGGCGCTTTACGACCGCAGCACAAACTACGATAAGCTTGAGTTGGAAATTTGGACCGACGGAACGGTTTTACCGGAAAAAGCTTTGAAGTTATCGTCGAAGATTATGATCGAGCATCTTCGTTTCATCTCCGGGATCAGCGAAGACGTTATCGAGCTTCCGCAGGTCCGCGAGAAGCCGAATCATCGCGCCAGCGAGATCAATGAGACGACGATCGAAGGGCTCGATCTTTCCGTACGGGTATTCAACTCGTTGAAACGTACCGGCGTTCAGACTGTGGGCGACATCCTCGACATGTTGGACAAAGGTGATGACGCTGTGAAATCGATTCGCAACTTCGGCGAAAAAAGCCTTGAAGAACTGCGAGAGAAATTGCAGGAAAAAGGTTACCTTAAGAAAGATAAAACAACGGAGTAAAACATGCGACACGCAGTTGCAGGATACAAATTAGGACGAAACAAGAATCAACGCGCGACGCTTCGAACGACGATGATCCGTCAGCTTTTTGAGCATGAACGAATCACGACGACGTTCGCCAAAGCGCATTCGATTCGAAACGCGGCCGAAAAGCTGATTACAATCGCGAAGAAAGGCAACGCCGGCGACACGATCGATAAGATGAACGCGTCGCGTTTGGCGGCTTCCCGGCTTGGCAACGACCGCGATATTACCAAGAAATTGTTCGATGACCTCGCCCCTCGTTACGCGACGCGCAACGGCGGTTATACGCGCATGCTCAAATTAGGGCCGCGCAAAGGCGACGCTGCCGAGATGGTCGTTCTTGAACTTGTTGGAGAATGATAATTCGCTGAGCGGCGCGGCCGCGCCGGGCGATTTATCGGAAGCACATTACAAATTTACAGTCTCGTACGACGGAACGCTCTATCAGGGCTTTCAGCGTCAGGCGGACGCTCCGACGATTCAGGCGGAATTTGAAAAAGCGCTGAGGAAGTTGGGCTGGACCGGGACGGCGATTCATGGCGCCGGACGGACCGACGCGGGCGTTCACGCAGACGCGCAGGCGGTTTCCGCCAAACTGCGCTGGGAACATCCGCTCCCGTCCCTGCTGGCCGCGCTGAATGCCAACTTGCCGGCGGACATCGCGGTTCAAAGCGTTCGGCGCGTCCGCGCGGACTTCGACCCCAGACGGGACGCGGTTTCGCGGACGTACCGTTATCAAGTTCTGACGCACCCGCAGCGGCAGCCGCTTTGGGAACGGACGGCCTGGCGGCTCTCATCGCCGCCCGACGAAGAAAAGCTCCGCGGCGCCGCGAAAATCCTGATCGGAACGCATGATTTCGCTGCTTTCGGTTCCCCGCCCCAAAAGGGAGGCAGCACGGTCCGGACGGTTTATCAAAGCCGATGGACGCGGACGTCTGACACGACGTTTTCTTACGAAGTTGAGGCGAACGGATTCCTGTACCGGATGGTTCGGCGCATGGTTTACCTTCAGGTTTCAGCCGCGCTGGGTCAGCTTCCGCTGGAAGATTTACGCCGGGCCGTAGACGATCAGGCTGAGCTGAAAGCCGGCCTCGCGCCGGCGGCAGGTTTGGTTCTTGTCCGCGTTGCGTATCCCGACAGGGTTTATGCGTATGAGACTGAAAAAAAGTAATAGGCAATAACGTAAGATTGATGAGAATGGAGAATGACAGTGGAAAAGACCTATGTCATTAAAGGCGAACCTCAGAATGACTGGCTGCTCGTCGACGCGAACGGTCAAGGCATCGGCAGACTCGCGACGCAGATCGCGAATTACCTTTTAGGGAAGCATAAGCCTACTTTTACGCCCGGCGTAAAAATGGGCGATTATGTCGTCGTTGTGAACGCGGCGCATATCGCGGCTTCTCCGAAGAAGATGGTTACCAAGATGTATTATCGCCATTCGGGCTATCCGGGCGGCTTGAAGGAATCGACGTTGAAATTTATGCTGGCGACGCATCCGGAACGCGTGATCCAAAGCGCGGTATGGGGCATGCTCCCGCATAACAAGCATGGCCGCGCGTTGCTGCGCCGATTAAAGGTGTACGGCGGAAACGATCATCCGCACGCCGCGCAGAACCCGACGAAAGTCAACTAAAGGAGCGAAATAAATTATGGCCGGACAATATTTTGAAGGCATCGGTCGCCGTAAAGAAAGCATCGCTCGCGTTCGGATCAGCGCCGGTACGGGCGCGTTTGTCGTCAACGACAAACAGATCGCGGCGTATTTTAATCGTCTTGGCGACGTTGAATCGATTTTAAGCCCGTTCGCGGCTGTGGATAAGGATCAGGCGGCGTACGACGTTTCCGTTCACGTAAACGGCGGCGGCGTTACCGGTCAAACCGAAGCGGTCCGCTTGGGTTTGGCGCGCGCGCTGATTAAGATGGATGAGACGCTGAAACCGTCCCTGAGCCATGCCGGACTGCTGACGCGCGATCCGCGCATCAAGGAACGCAAGAAACCGGGTCTCAAACGTGCCCGAAAGGCGCCGACCTACACGAAGCGTTAATTCGTTTTCGGCAGGCCGAATAATTTTCAAAATAAAAGACCGATTGTTTATCAGCATCGGTCTTTTGCTTTATACCGACAAGCTGTGCCGAGATGAAAAAGATGATTGAGATGGAAGAGATCTCCGTACCGAGAATTGATGGATTGGAAGATCCATCTTCGCTGCCTGATTGACGATCAAATCATCCAAGGAGCTGAAATCGCGTATTTTCGGGGGCGGAATACTGCGGCGGGATCCGGGAACACATGATGGCGGCGACGGATCGGCTGCGCATGATTTATTTTCGCAGAATGGGCGTCCGTATCGGCGCCGCGCAATATAAAACGTATCTGACGGCAGACGGGAAATGTTTTATTCTTGATTTTTGGCCGTTTCCGAAATGCCGCGGAAACATCACGGGGCATGATTGTTTTGACGCGCTTGTTTCGTATGCCCGGGCGATGGGGCGGCTTATTACGCGTTGAACTGCGCGAATGAAAAGGCGGTTCGATTTCGGAAAAGCCCGGGCTTTGTTGAAAAAGGCGCCGATAAATTTAATGAAAAACTGTTTATGCGCAGATAATTATCGTTTCCCCATGGCGGAAGCGTCTCGCCGAGCCGGCCGCCGACGCCGGAGCGGATTTATTCGGACCGGCCGATCCGGATTTCGCGCCGTTCCGGATCGTCGAGCAGCGCCAGCAGGTTCAGCCACAGCGCCAATCGCAGCATCAATACGCCGGATAATACATGACGCCAGACGGAACGGACTTCTCCCAAATAGGCGATGACGGTCAGCGCGGTCCCGCCGAGCGTCAGGACAAGCAGGAAGACGATCCAGACTTTCCGGCTGCCGTCTTCCGCTTTCCTCCGGATCAGGATCAGCCACAGCGCCGGAACGATCAGCATCACGGCCGACGACAGCGGGTGGAGCAGGTTCCCGAGCGGCTCCGCCCAGCGCGGCTTATCTTCTTCCGCGCCGTAGAAAAACGGCTGGATATTTTCTGAAAAGAATTCGTCCGTCTGGAAATAAACCGACTGCGCTGTGAGGAGCGGATGATCGATCATGAAAGCGATATAGGCGGAGATTCCGTCGGAACGGACCCAGTCGATAAAGGCTTTTTCTTCGTAGATCCCGTTATATTCGGCCGATCCGAACGTTTGGAGCAGCGTATCGCTGACCGGCATCCCGCGCGACCGGAACCATTCGACGCGCGATTCGTAGGGAAAGACGTTTCCGCTGTAGTTATTCAGTAACGGCAGCAGCCAGCGTTCCGATTCACGGAAGGTGCGCTGCTGGAAGATGAAAAGTCCGATCAGCGCCAGCGACGTCAGGACGGCGGCGCCGGCGGCGAAGACTCGTTCCCGGCGCAGCGCGGCGATCCCGCAGATCAGGCTGCACAGCGCGAGCATGATCAGATAATAGGCGTTCGTATCGCGCGTGAACGTCCAGAAAAACGCGGAGACCAGCGTCAGCAGCGCCAGCAGCGCGGTTTCGATCGGGCGTTTCCGATTGAATACCGCGTTCAGGAAACGCAGCCAGAACGCGCTCATCAGGATAAACAGCGAGAACGAGACGGATTCGGATAAAAGGATCGAATCCCAGTCGGATAGCTGGGGAACGAAGGCGAACGCCAGCAGGAGGAAGACCGAGACGATTTTCAGCGCGGCGTTCCTGAAAAGGGAAGCTGCCGACCAGCTGAAAATAAGCCAGCCGGCAATACTCAGGATCAGCTGAAAGCGGACGATCTTCTCCGTTCCCGGCTGAACCGCTAAACGCGCTTCGCTTCCGAAGAAAGGCTCCGCCATGACGGTCAGTTCGTATTCTCCGTTCGGCGTCAATAAACCGTATAAGAACGGGAGCGTCGCCGAACGTCCGCAGGTATAAGCTTCCCGGCTCAGAAAATTCCGCCCGGCGCAGTCAAAATACGACCGCGTATCCTGGGCGGCGACGGAATCGTTCAGATTTCCGTTCGTTCGGACGCGCAGCAGGACGAAAGCGGCGCTCAGCAACAGAATAACGATCCATGCGGCGGCATCGGCGTAAGACCGGTCGCGTTTTTCGAGCGGGGCGGGGCGGTTCATCGTTATTTCCCGATCAGGATCAGCGCCTGATTCCCCATGAGGACGATTTCGCCGCCGGCGTTGAATTCGGCGATCGCCATATTCGAGACTTTTTCTTCGAATTCGCTTTCCGGCGTAACGCCCGGAATCGAGACGGCGGCGGGATCGGCGCTGAAATTCAGCAGGACGTAAGCGCTTCTTCCGGAAAATTCGCGTTTAAACGTGAGGACGGAATTGTTCCGCTCGTCTAAAAGGCTCAGCGATCCGACCTGAAAAACGCGATATTGGCGGCGCAGCGATATCATCCGTTTATAAAACGAGCGCAGCGACCGCGGATCGTGAATCATGGCGCTGACGTTCCGCGTTTCGTAGTCCGGGTGAAGCGCGTTCCAGGGTGTTCCGTTGCTGAATCCGGCGTTGGTCTGGTTGTTCCACTGCATCGGCGCGCGGCAGCCGTCGCGGCCTTTATTGATCGGCCAGAAGCGTTTCCCGACGGGATCCATCAGCTTGGCGCGCGGGACGTTCGTTTCCCTTTGACCGATTTCTTCGCCGTAGTAGATATACGGCGTCCCGCGCAGCAGGATCACGAGCGCGGCATGGATTTTTAATCTTTCGTCGTCCTCGTCGGACGCGTAACGCGAGGCGGAACGTCTGACGTCATGATTATTTGAGACGTATGTCGGCCAAAGCCGGTCGCCGGCGTTTTCTTCGGTTTTGCGGATGATTTTCCGGAAGGCTTCCGGGTCGTGTTTGCAGTGCGTAAAATCGAAGTCGAAAGCGGCGTGCAGTTTATCTTCGCCGGAATAGCGGCGAAGCTTCCAGGGTTCCGGGTAAAAAGTCTCTCCGACGACGTAACGCTCCGGATAACCGTCGAGGATTTCCCGGATGTCGCGGACGGCTTTTTCCATCTCGGGCTGATCGATGTCATGGACGTGTTTCTGCCAGTGAAAAGGGATATAGTCGCCGATTTTGAACGGGTTGGACCGGAACGATTCGTCCTTGAACCAGACGTTAAAGACGTCGAGACGGAATCCGTCGGTCCCGAGATCGGCCCAGAAGCGGAAAACGTTCATCATTTCGGCGTATACTTTTGGGTTCCGCCAATTTAAATCGGCTTGCTCCTTGACGAACATGTGAAAATAATATTGACCGCGCGCCGGGACATATTCCCAGCCGGTCGCCTGGTCGAAACAGGAAAGCCAGTTGTTCGGCTTGGCGCCGTTTTTTCCGTCGCGCCAGAGGTAGAAGTCGCTGTACGGGTTGTCGCGCGATTCCTTTGAAGCGATGAACCAGGGGTGATCGGTTGACGTATGGTTGAGGACCAGATCTAAAATGACGCGGATATCGCGCGCGTGCGCCTGGCGCAGCAGTTCTTTATAGTCGTCGAGCGTCCCGTATTTCGGATCGACGCCGAGATAATCCGCTACGTCGTACCCGAAATCCCGGTCGGGAGAAGGGTTGATCGGCGAGAGCCAAATCGCCGCGACGCCCAAATCGGCGAGATAGTCGAGCTTCGCGATAATCCCTTTCAGATCGCCGATCCCGTCGCCGTTCGAATCGGCGAATGAACGCGGATAAATCTGGTAGACGACGCCGTCGCGCCACCAGCAACGGTCCAATTTCGCTTCGGGGTAATACGTATTCGTCATGGCGGTTTCCTCGCTTTCGCTGCTGTTTTCTGTTCGCGCTGCCTGATCCGGCCGGGTTATTCTTCGCTTTCCTGCGGGACGACGATAAAAAACGCGCGGCGCAGCGAACCGTTCTGCGCGCTTGAATAGTCGATTCCCCAGATTTTATCGAACGTCTGCCAGGCGATATCGAGCGGCTGCGCGATATTCGGATCATGGACCATCAGCCGGTCGGTATCGGCGTTATAGCCGGTGACGACGCTCATGTGGTTCGCGCCGGTCGCTTTCCATCCGACCTTGCAGAGAACTGCGATCGGTCCGAATTCGGTAAGCGCTTCGAGCAGGCTTTCTTTATTCCCGTTTGTCAATATCGCCAGATCGTAACCGAGCTCGGCGAGTTCGTCGGCGACGTTCTCGATCGAAAGGCCGCTGAATTCGCTGAATTCGCCTTGGAGTGCGTTGCGGTCGATGATTTCCTGGGGGCTGAGGGTCGGGTTGTCCTCGTTCTTGCTGTTCCAGAAGCCGAGGATCATTGATACCGACGCGGCGGTGCAGCCGCGAGCCGTCGGCAGGCCCATAAAGGTCAGTTTGTTTTGGCGGATAAACGGAACCCGGTATTGGATACTCTGCGGCTCGGCGCTGCGCAGGAAGAGCGTCGGCGTGGCGCTGAAAATCAGGTTGCCGCTGCCGTCGAATTGCGCCTCGTCGAAAACGGGGGCTTCCGGCGTCGGCGATTCGGCGGCGCGGACCGTTCCCGTCAGGAGCCAGAAGAGAACCAGAAGCAAGCGGACTGCGCCGTTTGAGGCGGATCTCGATCGCGGCGGATGAGAAGTTATGTTTTTCATGCGTTTAATTATAAAGCTTGAACGCGATCCGGGATTATTTCGCGGCGATGCGTCCGGTATATTTCGGGATGATAATAAAAAAGGTTCTCGTCAGCGGTTTATCTTTCCGTCCGGTATAGTTTATTCTCCAGACTTTATCGAACGTCGCCCAGAAGAGCCGGATCGGTTTATCGAGATTCGGATCGTGGACGATGACGACGTCGGTTTCGGCTTCGTAACCGGAAAGGATGACCATATGGTTCGCGCCGCCGCGTTTCCACCCTGATTTAACCAGAACTGCGACCGGTCCGATCGTCTCCAAACTATTCAGGAGCGTTTCTTTGTTGCTGTTGCGGACGATAAAAAGGTTGTAATTCTCTTTCGTCAGTTCGTCGATCGTATCGGTAATCGCTAACCCGTCGAAAGGACTGAACGTTCCCTGTTCCGTGTTGGCGTCGACGATATGCTGCGCGAAGATCCGCGAAGATTCCGCGTCGCCGCTTGTCCAGTATTCCGTAATCATTCCGATCGAGGCGGCCGTACAAGCGCTGACGGTCGGGAACCCGCGATAGGTCAGCGCTTTCTGATTAATCAGCGTCAGGTCATAGTGAATATCTTTGAAACGGTACGGTTCGGTTAACGCGCCGTCAATGGACGTCGTATTGGTTGTCTGCGGCGAGGCCGAATCGGCGAAAACGGCCGGGCGCGCCGCGAAAAAGAAGAAAGAAAAAAGAATAAAAAACATCATTCGCGTTCGAACTGCGACAGCATTTAAGTTGAAGTTCAGTTTTCTCATTCATCGTTTGTCCATGATTGCGTTATGATATTACGTACTGGGGATTGCAAAATCAGTGCCAAAATGAGCGGGCCGCGCAAAGCGGTCGGAAGTATTGAAAAGAGGGCAGCATGAAACAGAAGAAACCGGTCAGCCGTGAGACGATTGCGGATCGAAAGGCGAAAGAAAAGGAAGCGGCTTCCCGATCGTCGGCGCCGGTAAAACCGCTCCGGCGCCCGGAAGTAAAATCGGAAACGGTCGTTATCAGCGGGTATCGTTCCGACGGTCAGGGAATCGCGCGTCTCGCCGACGGACGCGTCATTTTTATTCCAAATGTTATCCGTGACGAAACGGTGCGCGCCGTATTTGCCGATTCGGACGAACGTTTCGTTCAGGGCGTTTTGGATGAAATTGTCGATCCTGCGCCGGACCGGATCGCGGAGCGTTACGCGCCGTTGGCTAAGTTCCCGCTCGGGAATCTTCAATTCCTGCCGATAGAGCGTCAGCGCGGCGTAAAGACGGCGATTCTGCGCGACCAGCTGACGCGCGTCGGGAAGTTTGCGCCGGATTCGATCGTCATCGAACCGCCGGTCGCGTCGCCGCTGGATTGGGGCTATATGGCGGAGATGGCTTTCGATTTGGCGGACGACGGCTCGATCCTGATTCCGGAATCCGGAGAAGCGGAAAATGATCTTCGCTGCCCGATTGCGGCCGCGGCGATTAACGCGGTCTTAGACCAGTTCAAATTTGAGCCGGGAACCGGGCTGAAGCGCGTCGTATTTCGCGTCGATCGCGATGACGAAATACAATTGATCCTGCTTGGCGATTCCGAGCGGCCGGAAATCGAGTTGGAGACGGATTTGGCCGTTTCGGTCGTTTACGCCGGTCCGTCGGCCGTGTTCGTGCTGAGCGGCGATAGTACGATTTTACAGGATGTCGGCGGGGTTTCGATCGCCGTTTCAGAGTCGTCCCCCTGTTTTATGAATCCCGCGGTTTACGCGCCGTTGTTTGAGCGGCTGGACGGACTGCTGCCTCCGGTTGTCGGGAAACGCGCTTTGGTTCTTCATCCGGGACTTGGGCTTTGGACGAAGTGGGCGGCGTACCGCGGCGCTCTCTGTACGGCCGTTATCGAAGAAGAAAGCGAAGCGGACGATTTTCTGGTAAATATGGAAGATGAAGCGATGGCGAGTCATGACGTTTCGCTTTACCTCGGTTATCCCGATCAGGTTCTCCCGGCGTTGGCGTGGACGCCGGATTGGATCCTGATCGATCTGACGGCGCGTCCCCTGCATGTTAATACGGTTGACGCGCTGGGGCGGGCAGGCGCGCGGCATCTTCTCGTTATCGGCGACGATCCGGCGGCATCGGCGCGCGATTTGGCGCGTTTGGTTCAAGCCGGGTTCACGCTCAAATTCGCGCTGCCGTTTGATTGCGCGCCGCAAACGGCGGCCTTCGGATGCGTTTATTATCTAACGGGCAAGGCGTGAGACGCGTATGAGAGACGGCGCGGACTGCGCCGGATCGTTTTATTTCCCAAGCGAGGTTTATCCGCTCTGTTCTATTTTAATTTGATATAATAGAACATATGAAAACGCCGCGAAAAATTCTGCATATGGATTTGGACGCTTTCTTCTGTGCGGTAGAGGAGTTGGCGGATCCGAGCTTGAAAGGAAAAGCTTACGCCGTCGGCGGAAGCCCGTCGGGGCGCGGCGTGGTGACTTCCTGTTCGTATCCGGCGCGGCGGCTGGGGGTCCGTTCCGGGATGCCGATGATCCGCGCGATTCGTTTATGTCCGAACTTGATCGTCGTTTCGACCCGCCGCGGCCGTTACAGCGAAAAATCGCGCGAAGTCATGAAAATCCTGGATGACGTTACGCCGTTGGTTGAGCGGGTTTCAATCGACGAGGCGTTCTTAGACGTGAGCGATCTTCCCGATCCGCCGGCCGCGATCGCGCGCGCGATTCAGCGGCGAATTCGCGAGGAGACGCGGCTGCCGTCGTCATTCGGCGGAGGGACGAACCCGCTGATCGCGAAAATCGCGAATAACGTCGGAAAGAAATCGACGAAAGGTTGGGATTTCCCGAACGCGGTGTACTGCGTCCCGCCCGGTCAGGAAAAAGCGTTTTTAGCGCCGATGAAAACGACGGCGCTTTGGGGAATCGGCGAAAAAACCGCGGCGGCGCTGCGGAACATGGGGATCGTTACGATCGGGCAATTGGCGGCGACGCCGGAACGGACGCTCGTCAAGCGTTTCGGCAAGTACGGCTTAGAACTGCACCTGCATGCTAACGGGATCGATAACCGGCGCGTCAACCCTGAAGCGGACGACCCGAAATCCGTTTCGCAGGAAAACACGTTCGATAGTGATATTACCGATCCGTCGACTCTGCTGCGGCAGCTGCGCTGGCAGTCGGATAAGGTCGGTTTTCGGCTGCGCCGGGCCGGGTTAGCCGGGAATACGGTTAAGATCAAGATTCGCTGGGCGAATTTTGTAACGATCGTGCGTCAGACGAAAGTCGATCCGCCGATTAACCAGGACTCGGCGATTTTTGACGCCGCGGCGGGGTTATTTCTTTCCGTCTGGGAAAAGGGACGCGATCCGATCCGATTGATCGGCGTCGGCGTTTCCGGATTTGAAACGGAAGCGGACCAGTTGACGTTCCTCGCCCCGCCGCGCAGGATCGCGAAAGAGGGCGAGCTGTTGAAGGCGGTTGACGAAATTCGGATCCGTTACGGGAATGCTTCGCTGCGCCGCGCCAGCGACATGCGGGCGGATCGGATCCTGTCGCCGGACGACGCGGACGCGTAAATAATATCGGCGCGCTTTTCGCAGGAGCGCCCGGATACGAGACGGCGGGACCTGTTTGCCCAATCGACTGCGCGGAGAATCATATTTATTTGACCGGGAAAATGGATTGAGATATAATTTAGCGGTCAATCTATTGTAAAGACGCGGAGTAATTCGGAAAAGACGATACGATGACCCGGTTTTTCAAAGCGCTCGACGCGAACGTTTTGTAAAACCTGAGCATTTTGAAAGTATCGTGAGGAACCCGTTCGAAGTACTGCGCCGCTGATAAAGCTGAAAGGAATTTCAAATGGCAACGAAACGAACTTATCAACCCAAAAAGCGCCGCCGCTTGCGCGTTCACGGTTTCCGCGAACGAATGGCTACCGCGGACGGACGCCAGGTTTTGAAGCGCCGCCGCCTTCGCGGACGCCATCAGTTGACTGTCTCGATGAACAACAGCACGAAACGCATTCGTTGGTAGTCGCTTTCCGGGTTCAACCGCAATCAAAAACGCGTTAGCGTGACGATCGGGAGCCGATTTTTGGAACGTAAGAAACGACTGCATCGATCAGATGATATCCAAAGGGTGAGGCAGAAAGGGAAATCCTTTCCTCACCCTCGATTTGTATTAATCGTTTCCCAATTCGACGACGCGGCGGATTCGAAAGTCGGCGTCGTCGCGACGAAATCGGTCGGCGGCGCGGTCGAACGGAACCGTTCGAAACGGCTGCTGCGCGAGGCGGTCATGAAGATCTATCCGCGCTTCCGTCATGGCTGGCAGTTGGTTATTGTCGCTCGGAAAAAGATTCTGGATTGCGACGCGAACGAAGTCGCGTTGGAATTGGAAAAGGCCTGTTTGAAAGCGGGGATATTGAACTGAACGAAATCGGATCTGTCCGGCCGTTTCCCGACGCGGTCGAAGCTTCGGACGACCTCTATCGTTCCGAGCCGAAGCTGCGCGATCTGACGATTCGTTTATCGACGCTGCCGCGTTGGCTGGCCTGCGGATTGATCCGTATATATCAGTCGACGGGTTCAAAGATGCTCCCGGGCAATACGTGCCGGTTTTATCCGTCCTGTTCGCATTATATGTACCAGGCCGTTTATAAATACGGCGCGGTCCGCGGCGCGCTGATGGGCGTTTGGCGTATTTTAAGGTGTAATCCGTTTAATCCCGGCGGTTTTGACCCGGTTCCGTAAAACCTCCGGAGAAGAGAGACTCATGAAGAAAAAAGAGCTAATTTTATCTGTCGTTTTATTGGTTCTGGGCGCGGCGTTTCTGACCGGCTGCGCCGGGAATTCCGCGTTGCGCAACGCGTCAAGTTGGCCCGGACTGACGGAAGCCGACGGCGTTCTCTATACCGCGAACGCGTATACGGTCGAGGCTGTTCGCGCCGGGGAACGGCTTTGGTTTTATCCGAACGATCCGACGGCGGATTCGAAAGAATTATTCTTTGCCAACCCGACCGTTGACGGCGATACGGTTTACGTCGGAACGTATTCGAATCAGGTTCATATCCTGAACGCGGACGACGGATCGCTGCGCGCGAAAATCGTACTTCAGGACGCGAAGCATAAGCTGATCGCCTCCGTCGCGGCGACCGACGATCTGATTTTGGTTCCGTCGAGCGATTCGACGCTTTACGCGTATCGGAAAGGTTCGTATTCCGAACCGGTCTGGAAAACGAAGCTTTCGAACGAGCTTTGGTCCGTTCCGGCGATCGTCGGCGATTCGGTTTTTGCGGTGACGTTGGATCGGAAAATCCATGAACTCAGGCTTTCGGACGGCGCTCTAAAAGCGTCGGTCGATACGAACGGCGCGATCATGGACGGATTTACGGCCGCGGACGGGAAACTTTATTTCAGCACGTTCGGACGTAATGTCGAAGTCTTGGACACGTCGACGCAGGATGTCAAGACGCTGATCCGATCCGAGTATGAATTCTGGGCGGCTCCGCTGGTTCTTGACGATATGCTGCTGGCGGTTGATTTACAGGGGACGGTTTACGCGACGACGCTTGACGGCGCCGAACTTTGGACGAAACCGAACGCGTTCGGCGAAAACGCGAAAGTGATCGCCCGCCCGGTCGCGCTTCCCGGCGATCAGATACTGATCGTCAGCGAAAGCGGCGATTTGAAGATTTACGATCGGACGGGAAAATCGGCGGATGAGCGGTCGATTAACGCCCTGGTTCAGACGTCTCCGGTTTGGGACGGGGAATCGATCGTTATCGCGGTCTCCCGCAGCGACGCGCTTTTGAAAGGCTATACGTCCGACTTGAAGGAGAATTGGATCTACGTCGGAACGCCGGACGCGAAGACGGAAGCGACGAAATCCGCTGCCGGCGAGGCGGCCGCTGCGCCTGAGACAACGGAAGGGAAATAAGCGCCATGTGGGAATCATTTGTCAATATTTTTATTAATATCCTGCTGTATATCTATAAAATAAGCGGGAATTTCGGGGTCGCGATTATCCTCTTTACGATCCTGATCAAGATCGTTATTTATCCCCTGATGCGCTCTCAAATCAAGTCGTCGGCGGCGATGATGGAATTACAGAAGTCTCCCGAGTATATCGAGATGACGGAACGGTACGCGAACGATAAAGAAAAGTTGGCGGAAGAACAGATGAAGCTGTATAAGAAGACGGGCGTTAATCCGACCGCCTCCTGTCTTCCGACGTTTATCCAGCTGCCGATTATTTTTGCGCTGTATCAGGCGATTATCGCCGCGATCGTTTCGACGCCGCTCGGGATGCTCGATTTGACCGAGCGCGTTTATACAAATTGGATTAAGATCGGCGAAATTTTCCCGATTAATCCGAACTTTCTGTGGATGAATTTAGGCCAGCCGGAGCGGCTGAACGTCGCCGGGGTTCCGTTCGGAATTCCCGTTTTGGCGATTCTCGTCGTATTGACGACGCTGCTTCAGACGCGGCTGACGCAGCAGCAGACCCCGACCGGCGACGGCGCCGGCACCGGGATGATGAGCGGGATGATGAACATCTATATGCCGCTGCTGATGGGGTACATGTCGTACACGTTGGCGTCGGGTTTGGCGCTTTACTTCATGATTTCGAACGTTTTCACAATCGTTCAGTACGGGATCGAAGGCAAGCTGGATTGGGCGGCGCTGAAATTCTGGGAAAAGCGCGCGCCGAAGCCGGTCGTTAAGCCGGTTCGCCGCCAGTCGACGGCGGGTTCGGTTAAGGCTTCGACCGTCAAGCCGAAAGCGTCCGCCGCGGAAACGGCGAAAATCGACGCGAGCGAATTTAAGAATAAGAAGAAACCGAAAAAAACGAACAGTTAACGGGTGACAAGATGCAATTAAAGAAATTGGATTTTATCGGATCAACCGTCGAAGAAGCGATTGAAAAAGGGTTATCGATATTTAACCGAACGCGCGATCATGTTGACGTCGAGGTTTTAGATACCGGATCGAAGGGAATTTTCGGGATCGGTGCGAAGCCGGCGAAGGTGCGAATGAGCCTTAAACCGGGCGATAAGCTTTTCGACGATCCGGAAGAGGAAGGCGAAGAATTCGAGCCGGAGATCTCCGAATCGGCAGAGGCGAAAACGGACAAAAAACCGTCTGAAAATACGGCCGTTTCAATCGAGACCGAGGTTAAAGCGCCGGCGGCTCCCGCCGCGGAGATATTCGAGTCGGACCCGGATTCCGCCGACGAGATTAAGACGTATCCGGACCATATCGTCAATGAAAATTCGCTGGCGATTACGATCGGCGTCGTCAAGGATCTGTTGGAGCATATGCGGGTCAAGGCGACGGTCGAGGGACGGATCGGCGTTCAGGAAATCGGAACGAATCAGCCTTGTATCCTGATCGATATTAAGGGCGACGACTTATCCTACCTGATCGGACGCCAGTCGGAAACGCTGAACGCGTTCCAGTATATTACCAGCCTGATCGTCGGGCGCGAAAACGGCCACTGGGTTCCGCTCCAGATCGATATCCAGGGCTATCGCGCGCGCCGCGAACGCCAGCTGCGCCAGATGGCGGTTCGTATGGCGGATCAGGTCGCTAAGAGCGGCCGGAAGATCTCGTTGGAGCCGATGCCGGGACCGGAGCGGCGGATTATTCATATGCTGCTGCGCAACCGGGCCGACGTTTATACCGAAAGCACCGGCGAAGAACCGAACCGCAAGGTCGTTATTTTATCCAAAATCCCAGCGCAAAAATAAGCGGTATTCAGGGAAGATATTGTGCCGGAGCGAAAAATTTCGCTCCGGCTTTTTTATCGGCGTGATTGCTGCGGTTATATCCCGGAGCGGACGGGTTCGCAGAAAGCTCAAATGATGCGGACGAAGTTGAACCGGACGGTAAAGGCGAGTATCAAAAGATATAAAACAATCGTTGTTGCGTTCGTGCTTACAAACGGTATAATGTAAGCACAAATACAACAGAAGGGAGAGGATAAATGGATTATGTTGAACGAATAAGAGAAAAAACGAGAAAAAATGGCGGGATTATTACAAGTAAGGAGCTAAAAGAATCTAATATTCCTTCAATATATCTCACGCGAATGGCGGAAAAGATGGAATTAATTCGTGTGGATAGAGGGATATATATTGACGCTAACGGAGATTATGATGAATATTATTTTTTCCATAAGCGGTATAAAGTAGCTGTTTTTTCGTATGTGTCCGCCTTGTATCTTCATCAGATTACGGATATTATCCCCCAAGAAATGGAAGTTACCGTATACAAAGGATATAATCCTCATCGAATAAAGGGAAATGTAAGAGTTCATTATGTTGCGCAACCAATTTATGATTTAGGGATTACGGAATGTAAAACGATGTTTGGTAATAAAGTGAAAGCTTATAATTTGGAAAGAACAGTTTGCGATCTTATTAAAAACAGAAATGAGATGGAACCAGAACTGTTTTCTAAGACCATTAACAGATATGCACGGAACAAGAATAAGGATTTGAATCGATTGCATGCGTATTCCAAAAAGATGAAGATAGATGATAAAGTAAAATTAATTTTTGATTTAATATATGAATAAAAATAAATTGAGAGCAAAGTGTCAAAAACTGTCAAAGGAAACGGGTTTGAGTTTTAATGCCATACAAACGCATTATTTTTTGGAGAGCATTTTAGAAAAGGTAGCAGACAGTGATGAAAATGAGAACTTTTTTTTAAAGGCGGCTTTTTATTGGCAAACATAATAGGGGTCAGGCAGAGAAATACGGTAGATATTGATTTTTTGATAAGAAAAATTTCACTGACGGAAGAAAATATTAAGCAAAGAATTGAGAAAATCCTTCTAAACGGTAAAGATAACGGTATTACATACGAGATTCAAAAGATAGAAAAAATTCGTAAGGAAGACGAATACGGAGGATTTTGAGTTACTATTCTTTGCAGATTAGAAAACATAAGACAGATCGTTTCGCTTGATATGGCCACGGGAGATCCGGTCACGCCGAGCGAAATATTATATGAGTACAAAAGCCTTTTTGCTGATAGCTTTTTTGAAATTTGTTCGTATAATATAGAGACAATTCTTGCCGAGAAAATTCAAACCATCTATCAAAGGGGCGTATTTAATAGCAGAAGCAAGTATTTTTATGATATTTTTATCCTATTTCGTCTGAAGAGAGAAGAAATTGATTATGTACATTTAAAGAAAGCTTGTATCAATACGTTTATGCATAGAAATACAAATTTTCAGGCAGAAAAAATTCTTGACGTACTCCAATGACCTAATAGGCGGAAAGAACCCTAAAAACAATGTGGGTCAGTTATCAAAAAAGGTTTCGTTATGCGCAGGGAATAAGTTTTGAAGATGTGATCGATACGGCAATTACGCTTATAAAAATGATACAATAGATTATTATCAAATAGGCTTTGATTAGCGATTATAAAACTTTAATCGGACGCAGCCGCAGAATATCGTAAACGAACGGCTGGCGGCTCGGATCGCTCGACCCGGAAAACTTACTCAAATCCAGAAACAGAATAAATAGCGCAGGCGTTCGAATTGAAGCGGGTTAAATTCCGCCAGCCAGTTCCGATCCCCGTTCAGCGACAGCAGCGCGCCGAGCGCGACGGTCGCCGCCGCGGCGGCAAAGATCGCCCCGTCATAACGTCGGTTTTCTTCCGCCAGCGCGAGCCAGGCGCAGCCAGCGATTATCGCGAGAATCCAGCTGAAATCAAGCAGATAGCGGAACAGTACGGCGACGGTCGCGTCCGCGCTCAGCAGCAGCCCGGCGCAGATAAGACCGGCGCCGATCCATAGGGTCAGTCTTTTTCCGCGTAACCGCCGCCAAACCGGAACCAGCAGGACCAGGCCCCAAAGCCAGGGAAACGCCGCGACCCCCGCCATCGTCTCCTCATGCTGGATATAGCCGAGATACGGAAGCGCGGGCATCCGCGCCGGAGCGGCGAGCGGAAACCCGTAACTGAATTCGATACCCTGAAAGAGGTAACTCAGGATCGACAGCACGACGCCGCTGAAACTGATTCGGAACGGCGCGACCGACTCGTTCGGAAACGACAGCTGGTAACGGAAGCCGAATTCAAAAACGGATCCGAAGCGCAGCCGGTTATAGCGCATCATCCCGAGCGCGGCGATAACGACGGGAACGGCGAACCAGGCCAGACCGCGGACAAACGCCGCGCGGTTTTCGCGGCTGAAAAAACCGCCGCCGAGGCTGGGAACCGTCATGAGCCAGATAAAAATGAAGACCATCGTCGGCCGGCAGCCGACCGCCAACGCGGCGCAGCTTCCCGACAGCAGCGCCAAAACGGGCGGTATGAAGTTCGGACGCTTTCCGCCCTGGTCCGCGATCCGCCGTCGGAGGATCAGCGCGAAATTCAGCCCCCAAACCGAAAACGCGACGCCGCTCAGGATCGCCAGCTCGTAAACCAAACCGCGCCGCAGCGCCCAGGCATGGTTCGCCGCAGCGGTAACGGCGAGCGCGGAAATCAGGTACAGCGCGAACGGCGCGTTCGGAAAATAGTCCAGCATGAGCCGGCGTACGAGCGCGAACAGTCCGATCGCCGCCATGATCGCGTAAAATAACGCGGCGAAATCG
>JASBYO010000016.1 GCA_029983925.1 Flexilinea sp. | reverse complement strand
ACGCCGATCAGCGCCGCCCGATCCGAACCGCAGCGCAGTTTTAACAAGCGGAAGAAAAAAATCAATCCGATAAAAAATTGTAAAAATGTCCAAAGATGACGGATTTTATAAATTGATAGCGGACTGAATCTAAAATTGAAGATCCATTCCAAAACAGCCGTCGGAAGCTGGACGGCGACGCCGTAATAACGATCGACCCAGGATAATAAATCCGGCTGGTCAGCGAGCGCAGGCGAAAGCGGATCATTCGGCGCGACGGTCGAAAGAATATATTTCAAATTAGCCAAGGTCGTCGTTCGTTCGATCGCGTCGTCATACGGGATCCCGTAATCGTCGAATACGAGCAGCCCGGTTATCAGAATCGCCGCGAAGAGAAGAGGAACCAGAATCAGGGGATATCGCGGACGGTTCCCGACGACCGGATCGCTCAATCGATAACCCACCTCATAAACCTTTCATTTCGTAGTAGATCAGCGCTTATAAATAATACGTGATGCGCTGCAAGGAACTGATCGGATCTATATACTGAATCTGAACTCCTTCCGGAACAACGATATTCTGCGCGGCGTACGTCAGGATTCCCTTAATCCCGTAATCGATCAGCTGATTGGCGACATTCTGCGCTTCGCTCCCCGGGACGGCGAGAAGGGCGATACGGATGTGATGATCTTGGATAAACGTCTTCGCCTCGTTCATCGGCCGAATCGGCACGCCATGAACCTCGCGCCCGATTAATTCCGGGTCAATATCAAAAACCGAAACAATCTCAAATCCGGCGTCAGGCGTCCGATAATAATTTAAAATTCCATGACCGACGTTGCCGAACCCGATCAGGATCATCTTCCACACCCGATTAATCTGAAGAATTTCTTCGAGCTGCTCGATCAGGTATTCAATATTGTACCCTTTGCCCTGCTTCCCGAATTCGCCAAATTGAGAAAGATCTTTCCGAACCTGCGCGGCGGTATAGCCGAGGATATCCGCCAACTCCTTAGAGATGATCGTTTTCTTGGAACCGCGGAACTGTCTTAAAGTACGCAAATACTGCGGAAGACGGCTGATGACGATATCCGAAGTAAGGCGATCATTTTTTGGCATCTTCTGCTCCTATGTTTTTTATCTGCGCCGTCGGCTGCTTCCCGAAAGAATCGTCACGTAATACAGCAAATTCGCGAGCGATTGCAAAGCCGCCGCGATATACGTTAACGCCGCGGCGCCGAGGACGTCCTCGATCCCTTTCTGCTCTTCCGCGGTAAATACGCCGGTGGACGCGGCCCAGGCTTTCGCGCGGTTCGAAGCGTCGAACTCAACCGGCAGCGTAATCAAAGTAAAAATCGTCGTCAAGGAAAAAAGAATAATCCCGACCCAGGCCATCCGGATACCGGCTTGACCGATCGTTGAACTCAGGAAAAGTCCGGCCATGAAAAGAATCATCCCCAATCGGGAACCGATATTCACGGTTGGAACGATTCGAGAACGCAGCATCAGCCACTGATAAGCGTCCGCATGTTGATACGCGTGTCCCGCTTCATGACAGGCGACGCCTACCGCCGCCACGCTGTTTGAATCATGGACGCCTTCGCTGAGACGGAGAACGCGTTTCGTCGGATCATAATGATCGGTTAAATTTCCGGCGACGCGCTCGACCCTTACGTTAGCTAAGCCTTTCTGGTCCAGCATCTGACGCGCAGCCTGCGCTCCGGTCACCGCATAATTTGTCCGAACCGCGGAATACTTCGCATACGCAGAGCGGATTCGCTGCTGCGCCATCAGCCCTAAAAGCATTGGAACAATCGCAAAAAGGATGTACAATCCCATTCTTACCTCTTTTCTTTACGCTAATAACCGATTAAACCCGAATCAGTCCGATCAGGCACATGAACTCGCGGCAGTCATGATCTTACAAAAAAATTTTAGCATAACTTTGTACACATCTTCACAAAAAGTGTTCATCCCGATTCCGCGGCTCAAATAATTCCTGAACGCCGATAAATAATTATGCCGGAGAACGACAATCAACCGATTGCAGCGAATGATCGACAGGCCGTTCAATTGAAAAAATATCAAGGCCGGGCTGCTTCGGACTTTTTTTACGCGAGATTCCCAGCGAAAAAAAGATTAAATTCACCGTCATAAAACATGCTTTTTATCCAAGGGGGAAATTATCTTAATCCCTTGTGAGTCGTATCATCATTCGCTATACTTATCAAAAATTTACGCCGCAATGATCAACATTTCGAAAAACTACATAAAAGGCAGGAACGCATGGAACTTCATGTCCGGTTAGGAAACGGTTGGGAAAAGAACATATCGTTCACATCCGACGTCTTATCTTTCGGCAGCCATCCCCAATGCGACATCCTGCTGTCTGAAGCGGACGTTCAGCCGCTTCATTTCAAATTGATCCGGCATGGCAAAAATCTTCATTGTATCCCCTATGCGAATAATATAACCGTTCAGCGCGGCGACGAATCCATAACGCTGACGCCAAACGAAGAGACAGCGATCCGAAACGGGGATCAGATACGGATCGACAGCGCCCGAATCCAAATTGAAATAAAAGAGGGCGCGAAAAAGCGTTTCCCTTTTTTCTATCCGCTGATGGGCGCGATCGCGTTATTCCTGATCTTCGGCGCAGTCGGCGTATTATCGCGGCCAAGAATCGAAAACTTCAAAACGGCGGAGGATCCGGACGGCCGGCGCAGCCTGGTATGGGAAACCGGCGGGATATTCTTAGAAGCCAGGATCGACGACGGAAAAACGGTTCGAACGGTTTCCCCGAGAGGGACGCTCCCGCTACCCGACAGCGCGCAGGGCAGCTTTAGCCTCAGCGCTGAAAACAGACTCAGCCGCCTTTTCAATTATTCCGAACAACAAACGCTGATCGTCCCAACCAAGCTGCCGTCGCCTACGTTGCAGCCGACGAACCGCCCGACCTCGGTTCCGATCAGCCTGAAACTGGAGAGCGAAGAAACCGCGCCGAACGTCGTTTATCTGCGCTGGGAGATTCGCGGCGATCAGGAGACGAAAGCGCAGCTGCAAATCGGGCCGGAAACGATCGCTATCAATAAGGAGCAATTTAACGGCGAACGTACGATTCGTCTCAATGCAAACACAGATGTCGAACTCAAGGCATCAAACGGCACATTCGAAAAATCGGAACGGATCCGATTATCTTATCGCCCGAGAAAAGCGCAAATCCTAAAATTTATCGTCTGGCTCGAAACTGAATCGGGCGCCGCGAAAGAAAAAATAGCTGAGCTCCTGCCGGATCCGCGGGCCGAGGACGCTTACCGCGTCCAATCTTATCGGAACGTCAGCCTTAAAAAAGGCGAGCGGCTGCTGATTGAGTGGGACGTTCGCGACGCCGACACGTTGACAATCGCTCCGTTATCCAATCGCCTTTTACCGTTTTCCGGCGCGATCGCGTACGTTCCTTCCGCTACGGTAAATTTCACCATGACAGCATTCAGCGGCGGCCAGCGGCTCGACGTCTCGATTCCGATCCGGCTGGAGCGCGATTCCTTTACAACGGGATCCAACGGCTCCAATCAAGCGCTGCGAACGGCAACGCCCGTAAAGACGAAAATCGATTTCTTCAAAGCCAATCCGGTTACGTTAACCCAACCGGGCGAAACGACGATCGTCTGGTCCGTATCGGGTCCCTACGAGCAAATACGTCTGAGCGACGGCGAACGCGAACTCGGCGCAGATTTGGCCGCCTCGGGAATACGGAAAATTCCGGTTCAAAACGATCTGACATTGATGCTCCAGGCGGACAGTCCGTCCGGAACGATTTCCGCTTTCGAAACGATCCGCGTAAAAAACGACACGGCAGTCCTGCGTCCGACGACAATCGCAATCAACGATATCTTCCCCAAAAAGTCAACCTACACCGTCGGCGACCGCGTTCAAATCAGTGTCGCTTTCGCGGGACAGCCTACGAATCAATCCGCGCCGACAGGATCCGTTCTGATCGGGGACGGCGTTTCTTCTTGCGTCGTCTCGCTGCCGCGAGAGAGCTGCGAACTGCTTCTCCGCACGGACGGCGATCGAACTTTTTCAATTCGTTACAGCGGCGACCGGAACTATTCGCCTTCCGAGACGGCGGTCAACCTGATCGTAAAGCCGTTCGTACGTCAGGCGGTAAACCTGAAACTGACGACATTCCGAAACCAGACCGTTTTTGCGCCCGGAGATAAGATCCGGCTGATCGCAGAATTCGAACCCGGAAATATCGGCGGAACGCTCTTTTTCAACGACGGCGTCCGCAGCTGCCTGGTCACGCTGCCGCGAAACAGCTGTGAATTAACCGCTTTAGATCCCGGAAGCTCGCGCGTCAGCGTAGCCTATTCCGGCGACGAAAAACACGCGCCGGCCGAAGACGCGATAACCGTTATCAGTTCACTAATAGAAGCGACCATAACCCCGACCCCGATTCCGCTGGAACTCGAAATTACACAGCTGTATCCGGAGAAAGAAACTTACACGATCGGCGATTCGATCGACGTATACGTTTCGCTCAAGAACAACGCCGGGAAAGAAGGCGCGTACAAAAACCGCGTCAGGATCAGCGACGGGATCTCCGTCTGTTATCTGAATCTGAATACAACGAATCATTGCTCGCTGCGTCTTGTACAAGCGCGGCGCGGACAAATTCAGGCTGAATACCCCGAAGACGAATTATTTGGAAGCGCGAAATCCGCGCCGGTTGATATAACCGTTCTGCCGGAAGCGCTGCCGACAGCCACTCCCAACGGAAGCCAAAAACCGACAGCGCTGACAATTACCAAGGTTTACCCGGAGCGCCAATCATTCACTGTCGGCGATACAATCGAGGTCTACGTATCCCTGACCAACGAGGATGGGACGGAAGATGAATACGGCGGAAGAATCCGGATCAGCGACGGAGTCGCCGTCTGTACGCTGAATCCGAACTTGACGAACCATTGTTCACTCAAATTGGTTCATCCCCAAATCGGCAAGCTGACAGCCGCCTATTCAGGCGACGAAACTTTTTCGCCAGCCCAAACTGAAATCCCGATCACGGTCAAGCCGGCGACGAAACTTCCAAGCCAAACGTTAATCGCCGGCGTCGAGCCGCGTAAAGACGCGTACGAATTGAACGAGCAAATCACGATTAAAGTCGCAGTCAGCGAAAAAACCCCGGACGGCGGGAAAAACCCAAGCGGCGCCGTTCTTATTCAAGCCGGACAGGCTGCCTGTGAAATCGATCTTGCGCTTACGGACACCTGTATTTTGAAGTTGACCGACCCGAACACAGTGCAGATCACAGCGGAATATGCGGGCGACGATTCGTTCGCGCCTTCCGCCGCGCCGCCGTTTCCGCTGCGAATCCGGTTGATGTCGATGACGCTTCGGCTTCTGGCGGAAAAATTCAGCGACGGCAATTGCCTTGAAGCGCAGCCCGATTTGTCAGCTCCGATACCGATGACGACAGTTTTAGAATCCGGATCGGAAATTCGTCTTTTTACGCTCGACGAACGATTCAATCTCGGCCGCGGTTTTTACCTCGACGCGGAAGTGGAGCTCTACGGAGGATTATTCGAAGATTCCGGCGGAACCTTCACTGTCTCCGCTTGCGCGATAAGCGAGCCTGAAAGCTGCGTCGAAAGCGGACCGGTTTCGGTTGGGGCGCCTTCCCCGCCGGATAGTCGCATTACATCGCGGATTCATCTTCCGCCGCCGCTGCTTGCCGGTCGGCATAATCTGACGGTTGAGTTCCGGGCCGCGAACCCGTCTTTCGGAACATATCGCGAACAGGCGGCCCTGGATCAAATTTATCCGGGGCAGCTGATCCTGATCCCATCCGGCGGGAGAATCGACTGGAACGCCCAGCGCGTAACGGCGGAGAATATCGACGCTGGGCCGGAGCGCGACCAAACGTTGGATTTTGAAGTGTACCAGATTCGCGATCAAGCTTCCGCCTGCGCGCTTCCGCTCGCAAGCGTCTTTCCGGCGCCGACTTTCTCGACGATCGAAATTCGGGTTGAAGCGTCCGTTCCGGGAGCTGCCGAGTCCGACGCAATCTGGAAACAGTCGTTCCGCGACCAAGGTATCCCCGATGAATTTATCGAAAAGCTTCAACCAAATCGAACGAATTGGTATGGAGATCGCTGCCAATTCTATCAAGCCTCGAATCAATGGCGTCTATCCTGCCGGCGGATCGGCCTAACCGAACCGAGCCGCTTATTTTTCAGCGGCGATGTCGCCGATCCGAATTACCAAACCAGTGAATTGTCAAAATTTCCAATCGATATCTCGATCGGGAAGTATGCCGTCGCGATTTTGCCGGCGCACGGCTGGATCCGGCCGGCGGCAGGAAAGATCTATTGGCTAAACGCCCGCGGCGACGATTTTAATTATTGGGCGGCGGAGGACTGCTACGACTTGAACGCGACCGGGTTCCAAACGTCGGTTTCGCGAATACCGGAGGATCAGGTCCTGACCGTCGATACGAAATTGCTTTCGCGCGCATTGTCAAATCAGCTGCGCTTACAAAATGCCGAAGGCCCGCTCATAATTACGCCCGCATCCGGCGCCCAATGGACCGTATTGCCAACGTATCACGGCGTCTGCGGGTCATGCACGCCGCGTACGATGATGGATTTTGCCTGGATCGCGAATGAAGGGTGCGCGGAGGATAGCAATTCGATTACAATCACGGAAAAGAACGGTAAATTATTCGACGGTCAGACATGCGAAAACAATGAACGTAAGCAGGTCCTTATCCGTTCAAGTTTCTGTCAAATAAAAATCAACGACGGCGGCGGAATCACGTTCAGCCTGCCGGAAAACGAATCCCAGCTCGCCGCGACGCTCCAGCTGACAAGCGGGCGCGGGCGCGGACTTGACCCATATACCGAACAACCCATAACAGAACAGCCGATCCGGGCGGAAATAGGCTTGTTCGATGATGAACGCCTTCCGCTTCGGACGCTTTCCGTCGGCGAAACAGCGCGATTCCAAATCAGGCTTAGCCGCCCCCTGGCCGACGGTGAGAAGATAGAAATTCTCGTTCCGGCGTTTCTTGACGCTGCGAATTTATATCCGGACGCGTCAAGCTGCACGAACTGGTCGATATCGGAAACAAACCGTTGGTCGCTCGATCCAACGCAATTCGCCGGAGCGGACGTTGATTCCGTACGACCGCAAGCCGAATGCACGTTGACCTTTCGAACGGCGATCGAAAATTTAGCCGCGCCGGTCTTTCAGATTCAATATCCCGACGGTTCCATTTCGGATTGGAAGGGCTTCCCAACCGCGATCCGGAAACGAGAAACGATCGTCGTTCCGTCATTAAAGTTGACGCTCTCATCCGACAGCGATGACGGCGGACAGGAGCAAATTTCAGGAACGCAAATTGAACGCCTCTACGCGAACGATACGGATTCAGCGTTAGACCCATTGGCGCGATACCGTTTTGAGGTCCGGCTGACGGATACCGCCGAACTTCCGGCCGACGTTTCGCCGGAAGATATGCTTTTGATCAAAGCGCCGCTCTTTTCAAAGTTACGGGATCTCGGAACGCTGGACAGTTGTTGGGAAAGCGCTGAAGGAGACGCGTTCCGGCTTCGTGTCGGTGAATCGTGCGGATTCCGGATTCCGCCGCACGGAATTTCCCAATCGGACCTTGGCGCGATCGAGATATCTGTCGATTCGCCCCGCTACGAGGGGACGCGAACGATTCTGATCGGTGAAAACGCCTTAGAACGGGAGACGGTCGCGATTCGCGCTTTCCCGCCACAGCAGCGACGGATCGGCAAGGACTCCGAAATCCGATTCATAATCGACCCGGAACGATCCGAATACGCGTCCGCCTGGATCGCTCGCAACGGCGCGAACCTCTTATCGATCGAGGCGTCCGAAAATCTGACTGAAAATTGTTCTGGCGGACTGAACTTCGATACGATCGGAAACGCCGGCTGCATCGTCGGCGGCGGGATCTCGTCAGGCGAAGCGGAAACGTTAATCGTCCGGATCGGAAGCGTTGCGCTTCCGGATCAGTTAGATATTCGGCTTGTCAACGGAAACGACGGATCGCCTCTGATTGAAATCGTCCTGCCGTCCGCACGGCCGATCGAATTGAACGGAGCGATCTCGTTGACCGGAATACCCGATCAAGTCATCATCGAGAACGACGTTTTAGTCGAATTTCAGCTCGCTTTCGACCCGAACGAAACCGATACGGTTGTCGATCCCGACGAGATCGTCCGAATCGAAGCGCCGATATTTCATGCCGCCGACGTCTACGGAACCTGCGGCGATCTGGCAGCCTTGCCATGGATCGAAGAAGAGAACGGCGTATGGATCAAACGGTGCGATTTCCATTGTTCAACGGCGCGGTCCCTGACGGATCCTGAACGGACGATTGTGATGACGTCGATTGACGAAAGATACGCTTTCCCGATCGATCGGTCGCCATCGCTGACGCTGCCGGCCGAAGTATCCCGCCGGCCGCTGCGTTTGACGACGGTCTCGCCGATGCCGGAGGTTCGGATCGGATCCGAACCGATCCGCTGGACGATTCAAATCGACGGCGGCGGTCTGCCAATCGATCCCGACCTGTTCAGCGTCCGCGCCAACGAGATGAACGACCTTGACTGCCAATTTTCGGATGATTTGACAATCGCAGAATGCGCCTTAATCGAGGAAATTCCGGGCGATTCAATCCGCCTCCAAGCGGCGTATAGCGGCGATCGAATCTTTTCAGAAGCGGCGCTGCACGCCGAACCGATCCGAATGATGCGATTCGCGCTAAACGTCGCCCCGCTCGCTCTGTTGGACGATCCGGGGCCGGCCCCGCTTTCGCTGCCGATGCCTGATCATTCTAAGCATCCGGGCGTATATTTATATCGGGACGACCTCGATCGCGTTAAGCTCCGGTTCTTCAGCCTGAATTCCGATGCTCCGGCTGAACGGGAATCCTGCTTAACGCCGCCGACCGGATTCGCTTTGGAAGCCGATCTCGAACTGACGAATGAAACGAAGCGCATGAGTTTCAACTGCCAATCCCCCGAGACCTTCGACGCGCCGTTGATTTGCGAACTGTCCGCGTTCGGGAATCCGGATTTCGATCCCGATTCGCTGCGGCGAATTCATGGTCTAACGCTGACATTTGCGGGAGATGATTGCTTTGACCCGCTCCAAACGGAAGTTGATTTCGAACCGACGACGATCGTCGACTTTGTCCCGATTGAAACAACGGCGAACGGGGAAGCGATTCAGATTGAGGTCCCGGAATTTGCCTGGGAATCGCTGACGGTTTACTGCGATCAGGACGGCGTGCCTTTAATATGCGAAGTCGGCGGGTATGAACACGATTGCTGGGGGATACCGGCGCCGCTCCCGATTGAAGGCGGATTTATTGAGATTGCTGCGACGAACGCTTATGCCCCGACCTGTCAATGGGTCGGAACAAATCAGGAAGGGCAAATTAAGCATGGAGGAACCGCTTACTGATCCTCCGAAAACCTACTTAACTCATCCTCGCGATTGACAGGGGCAACGATTCAAGCCAAGAAGACCCCAAATCGACCATTCGAACATCTTCATCCGTCACGATCAACCGGGCATCTGTCGGCTTACAGATATGATGCAATGTTCTGATCCCAAATTTTCCCGAGTCAACCGCAAAAATAGCCGCTTTGGATCGATTGATCATTTCCCGGCGCAAAACGGCTTGTCCGAAATGGAAATCGGTAATCGCCAAAGCGGTTATCCCGCCTGCGCCTAAAATTGCTTTCTCGACAGTAAACCGCTGAAGCTGTTCAATCGCGAGCGATCCATACGTCGAGAATTCATCCGCACGCAATTCGCCGCCTAACATAACCAGATGATGACTTTTATTAACGGAAAGGATCGAAGCCACCGCCGCTGAATTTGTAACAACAAACAAGTCGCTCTTTTCAACCAGGCATCTTGCAACTTCCTGCACAGTTGTTCCGACGTCAAGAATCAGGGATTCGCCGTTTTTAATCAACGAAGCGATTTCACGGGCAATCGCTTTCTTTCGCCCAAGATTAATGATCTTCCGGGATTGAAAAGGAGGTTCTTCAACGACACGGTCCATCGCCGAAATCGCGCCGCCATGAACCTTTCTCAACACGCCGCGCCTCTCAAGTTCGGTCAGATCTCGTCGAATCGTTTCAGACGAGACGTCATACTTCTTTACAAGCTGCGAAATTTTAACAATATGATTTTCTTTGAGCAATTTCTCAATATCGTGAAGCCGCTCAGTTTGAATATAAGTCATCATGCGCTCCCGATCAGCTTTCATGTATCGTCAAGACGCAATCCTTCCGAATCGCGAACTGACGGGTCTCGCCAATTAAAAGCGGGTCGCCCAAATCAGACAAAATATCCATCGAAAATTCAGCCTTTCCAGCTAAAAGCACGTAGCGGATAAAATTTCCATGAATATTAACTTCCTTTACGGCAGCGGAGAAAAAGTATGAATCGTCGCCGAATTCAGGCTCGGACAATTTTACAACTTCCGGTCTAAACGCAAGGTAGGCAGCCTCTAAGCGGCATCCGGTTAACTCGCTAAATATCTCGGAAGTTAGAAGATTGTAATTTCCAATAAATCTCGCCGCAAACTCCGTTTTTGGAGACATGTAAATTTCGATGGGAGATCCTGACGATTCGATCTTTCCGATATTAAATAAATATATGATATCGCTGATCGCCATCGCTTCGCTTTGATCATGAGTTACAAACAACGTCGTAATCCGAAGTTGGCGTTGGATCCGACGAATTTCATTCTGAAGATTCTTCCGCAATTGTGCGTCCAGCGCGCTCAACGGCTCATCCAACAGGAGAACCTTTGGTTTCATAATCAAAGCGCGCGCTAATGCGACTCTTTGCTGTTCGCCACCGGAAAGAAAAGCTGGAAATCGATCCTTCTTATGAGTAAGACCTACCAAATCTAACATCTCGTTTACGTCACGCGCAATTACCTCTTTGGCTTCCTTCCGGATTTTCAACCCGAACGCAATATTATCAAAAACTGTAAGATTCGGGAATAAACTATAATTCTGAAAAACCATACCGACATCCCTTTTTTGAATCGGGACGTCGGTTAAATCTTTATTATCCAAGTATATTTTTCCGTCTGAAACCGTTTCCAAGCCCGCAATACATCGCAACAGAGTACTCTTTCCACAACCGGATGGGCCTAAAAAAGAGATTAATTTTCCTTCCGGGATTGAAATATTTATATCTTGAAGAACATGATTCTTGCCATAAATTTTATTAAGTCCCCTCAATTCCAGAAAAGCCATATTTAATCCTTTTTACGATCTGTTTTTAAATCGTCATTTTTCAGCATTAAAATCAAACTCGAAATCACGAATACAATCAAAAACATAACTGATACAATCGCGCTCGCAATTTGATTCGGCATATTCCGCGTATTATGCAAATACATTTGCGCTGTTTGATATTGGTTACCGGCGATAATTTTGATTATCGCAAAGTCGCCGAAAATTAACGCGATCGATAACAGCATCGAAACAAATAGACCCGACTTTAAGGACGGCAAAACAACGCGTAATAAAATTTGGAATTTTTTGGCGCCTAAAATCTCGCCCGCTTCAACAATATTTTTCAGATTGAGCGCATAAAAACTGTTCCGAATAGATTGATAGATGTACGGGAGAATAATGATGCAATAAGTCATCGTCAGTAAGAAAATCCGGTTGGAAAGAAACGATTGATGACCGGCATAAAGCCCGATAATTGAAGTCGCCAAAATAACGCCCTGGATTGAATACGGCAACAGGCAAAGAACTTGAATCAAATAGCCTAAACGCGAATCATAGAGAATAGAGTAATACAGCGACAGCATAACCGCGGCATTCATTAGAACGATCGGGATTAAACTAATCAGAAAACCGCGGAAAAGCGCAGGGAAAAAACTCGGATCGCCGAATACCGAAGAATAAAAATCGAGCGTAAACCGTTTCGGAAGAATCGTTATCCAACTTTGGCTAAAGGAATAAATAAAAGTCAGGATTAGAGGCAACAGTAACAATATAGATACAATAGCGATCCAAAGATGAGATAAAATTTTTTTCATGAGAATCAAACTCGACGATATTCAAATCGTTTTTTCAAAAAATTCGTTATCCATATGACCAGCAGCATAATCAACAACAAAGTAATCGATAAGGCGGAGCCTAATTCAGGCCGTTGACGCAAATCTCCGATATACATATTAGCAATCTGAATCGGAAGCAACGGGATATTCGTAACAACCAATAAATAAGCGGTTGCATACGCAGCCAAAGCGTTAGCAAACAGCATCGAAAAAGTCCCTAATAAACTCGGAAGAAACATCGGGATTCCGACTCGGATCCAAAATTGAAATGAATTCGCTTTTAGGAGATACGCGGCTTCCTGCCATTCCTTCTTTATACCCGCTAACCCTGGCAGCAGCAGCAAAATTCCCAACGGGATCTGAAAATAAACGTAAACTGCGACCAAACCTGGTATTGAGTATAATTGGAAATTCGCCAAAGATTCGAAACCAATCTCTTCGGCGAGAAGAATTAGAACTCCGGAACTGCCGAAAATAATCATGAAAGCGAACGCTAACGGTAAACCGGCGAAATTCGACAACATATTCAACATCGCCAAAAAAACGCCTCTCAGCCGCGCGGATAACAACGGGATTGATAAAACCGTAAGAAAAGCGATCGCCAAACCCAAAAACGACGATATGAACGATAAAAACAAACTGTTGCGAATCGCGACGAGATAGACCGGTTTCGTAAAAACCGTTACGTAATTATTAAAAGTAAACCGCAGCTCGGCGTTAAGGAAACTTTGGATGAGCATGTTTCCGATCGGAACAATCTCAAAAAAACCGACAATAATAAAAAAGGGGATGATCATTTTATACTTTGAGAAGAATTTCCGGATCATCGAAAACCCTCATGCATTAGTTTCCTCCGCTTTTTCTTCATAATTAAGATTTAAATCTATCCACTTCAAAAGCCCAAACCGTCATCATTTTATATTAGGAATAACTTCTTCCTCCCACAGACGAGAAATTTCGCTGCAAGCCTGATTAATCGCGGAGATATCGGAACTTGTAATAACGTTTAAATACTCTTCATCCGGAATCAATTTCATGAGAACCTCGTCCGGAATTTTTACGTCGGATCGGATCGGACGCGCGAAACCGTTCGCACGATCAATTTGTCCCTCGTCACTCAACAAATATTCGACCGCCAAGGCAGCCGCATGAGGATGCGGAGCGAATTTATTAATAATCAGGCTGTACCCGCTTTGGAAAGCCCCGTCTTGGGGAATATGAGTTTCGACAACCAAATCCGGATTAACCGCTCCAATAGACTCTCGCCAAGAAATACCCGAAAAATCGTAATGCATCCCGACAGCGATTTCACCTTTTGCCATTCGGCCTTCAGACATTTCGCCAGGATCAATACGACCGGCTTTCGCTAATTCGACAAAAAAATCAATTCCCGGCTGAACGTTTTCAAGACCTCCGCCAAACGCAAAAGCGGCGCTTAGGACCGACATTTGAGAAGACGCGCCTCTTACGACGTCTCCAGGCGTAATACTATAATCTCCGGATAAAACGTCCTGCCAACTTCTCGGCGGATCGGGGACGAGGTTTTTATTCGAGATCAAGGAAATTGTACCCGTATACGATACAACCCATCGGCCTTCCGGATCTTTCGCCCAATTCGGGATAGACTCCCAAACAGACGCTTTATACGGTTGAACAAGATCTTTTTCAATCGCCACGAGGCCAAAAGAATATCCGACATCGCCCAAATCTTTCGTCGGGCTATCTTTCTCAATCTCAAAAGTCGACAATTCTTCCGCCGAAGATAAATCCAAATCGCTATGATCAATCCCATATTTTTCTTTAAGCGCCTGCCAGCTGCCTCCCCAATTCGCCCAGTTGCTCGGCATTCCGACACTCTGAACCACTCCTTCTTTTCGCGCTTCTTCAATAATTTCGTCAACCGATAAGCTTAATAAATTTACCGCTTGCTTTTCCGGTTTACTCGAAACACAGGCGGCTGCAAGGAAACAAAGGCACGCAATCAAACCAAACTTCATTATTTTTTTCATCGTCTTTTTCCCTTTGAACATTAATGTAAAACATATGGTCAACTGACGCGAACGGTTCAAATTGACCATACTCCAAAACATAATTTCCTTGCTTCAATTATATTTGACGAGAGCGAAAAAGAGAATGGATTTCGCCCTCGCCAAATCTACACGGCCGAATCGGGATTCGATTCCCGATGCGCGACGATTCTCCTGCCGATAAAATAATTTAACGTGAATCCCAAGAGGGCCAGCCCGATTAGAATTATAAAGATAATACTGTACGCCTTTTCCGCTGGGAAATGATCGATGACCGATCCATATACCGGATAAGCCCAAAATGACGGGGAATAACCGATAAATGATGCGACAGACATCGCAGCTGCGCCCATCTCCTTAGGAACGCCCATTTCGCCAATCGGCGAATAATAGACCCCGCGGATCAGGAAACAAGTAATCGAAACCAGGATCAACACGATCGCCGCGGGAATGAACACGCTTGCCTGCTTAGGCAGGAAAAGGGCGATCGCCAACAACACCGTCAAAACGCCGTAACATAATTTCATTAGATGCGCGCTCGACTTGAACGTAGAATCAGATATCATTCCTGCAATCGGCCCGGCGGTCAATCGCGTAACGGACCCGTTGATAAGTCCGAAAATACTGACCCAAGCGATCGGTAATAAGTATACGTTCTTAAGGTACGGAACAAAGTAAGTATTTACCGCGGCGAACGTCGCGTAAACGCAAGATGCCGCTAATCCGGTCATCCACACGGCGGGCATTTTTAAAACCTGAATGAACCCTTTGAAAGCCAGTTTCGTTTTTTCGCGGCTTACTTCCGTTTTCAGCAAGTTTTCTTCCGGAACGAAGAACCAGATCGTCAAAGCGGAGAGAATCGTCAACCCGGCGTTGATCCCCATTGCGACTTTCATTCCGAACAGCGTATATCCCAGCCAGGTATAAATTGCGACCGCTAAAGCATTCGTCAAAAATTCCCAGCCTCCGCGAATAAATTCCATAAATCCGAAAGCCGTCGCCTGTTTCGTTTCGGGTGCAAGATTACGGACGCTCTTTAACACGCTCGCCCAGTAAAGCGCGTCGCCGGTAAAACCAAAACCGATAAATATAACGGTTAACAACCAGAATGGCGAACTGGGAAGAATCGCGATCAGCATTGCCAAAACGCCGTAAACGAAAGAATTAACCGCCAATACTTTTCGCGTCGAAAATCGATCTTGAACCCATCCTAAAGCGATATTTCCAAACGTAGTAATTAATCCGATAAATCCCATCAACACGCCGAATTGCGTGTTGTTGACGCCAAGAACCTCAAGAAACGGATCATAGAGGACGCTGCGAATCGCGATGAACGCATAAACCAACTGGCTGTTGGAAACAATTAATAGAAACTGAATTAATTGTTTCCTGGAAAAATTCAACTTCTCTGTTTTCTTCATCATCAACCTCTTCTATTTAAGATTTTGTCGATAGGATAAAATCAAGTCTGTGATTTTATTCCCTGCGGCCAAACAATCGGCTAAATACTGCCTGTTTTCGCGATCCCGATTCGCAACCTCGAGAACGATCGGCAATTCGTACGGAGATTCGGCAACTAATTCAGAGAACCGATCCCAATCGAATAGACCATCGTACGGAATTAAATGTTCATCGCTATTTGACATTTCGGCTGAATCTTTCCAGCAGTTTTCCGACCGAATTCCATGATTATCCGACAGATGCAGCGAGAATAAACGATTCGAATAGCGCTTCAGAAATTCAAACGGATCGTCACCGGTAATATTCGCGTGACCCGTATCAAAACAGAAACCTAAAAACTCCGAATCATACCGTTCAAATAACTTATCGAATTGTTCGATTTGAAATTCATTCGGCGTCCCTAACAGGTTTTCAATACAGACTCGGACTCGCTTAGCGCGGCAATAATAATTGATTTCATCAAATGATTTAAATACCTGACTATAATAACGCCGCTTAAATTCCTCGCTTTCAATAAATTGCAAATACGGTAATTGCATGTGCAATACGATTTCGGACGAACCAAGATATTCGGCTAAGTCGATTCGGTTCTTAATTAATTCGACCCCCGCCAGCCGATTTAATTCATTCTCTGACGTATAATCGCGCCGGTCCTGTTTCGTCCAACGATGGGTAAATTTTCCCGGGACGTTCTTTCGAGAACTCCCTTCTGTAGCGTGCAGCCCTTTAGACTTCAGACCAAACTCATCCATCCACGCCCGTATTTGAATCATTTCAAAAACAGAATAGATATAATCGCCGCTCCATTCATGTGTCCAATGGATATGCGAAAATCCTGCGTCGGCAATATCAAGCAACATGTTGCGCATTTCTGCTACCGAAGTTGACTCGCCGGCGTAATCCGTTGCAAATCCTAACATTTGACCTCCTTCGTCAGAAAATCTAATTTATTAATACGCAGCCAAGCAGTTTGTTATATTTTGTGCGAATATGTTGTTTATTGTTTGAATTTTAATGAATAGTGTCTTATTGTCAACTTTAATCAACACTTATTCGCGGGAATTGTTATTTTCCTCGCCTGTTTCCGGACGATTGTCATCAGATCGTCCAAGAGAAATTCCTTCGGAAACGCTCGAATGATCGACATGAATATTTTTCGAATCAAATAGAATAAAGCGCTGAGTTGTCCCGCAGCTTTATCCGCCGAATAAGCTGAAAAGAAAACAAGAATACCGCATCGAGGATGCAAAAGCGATATTACGGCGCAAAACGCGCCTGCGAGTGAGACTAAATAAAGGGTATTTCTACTGTTTATGTCCCAATAGCCAAAATAGAGTTATCTGCAAATTTCAATTTCAATTTCAATGTCTAATGGGGATATAACCCCGTCAATGGCAGTTCAGAATACCGTCATACCAGCTGTCCTGGTAATTTCAATTTTTCTTTGTATGGAAATTTCTTATCAAATTCTTCCGCTTCCGCTTCATCCACAGAATATCCCGATGGCGCAGCGTATACGCCCGTTATGCCATCTAAATATCCCGGAACCAGCTCTTTGCATAAAAAGAATGACGCATCTGCACTCTCTGGCAATCCGTGATAACGAATCCCATATTCAGATGCATAAACAAAGCCGCTCTTTCCATAAAAGTCAATATTGCCTTCCAAAAACAATGCCCCCGCGCCCATGGATTTTGCTTTCTCAGTAGAATAATCCAACAGAACCTTTCCATATCCTTTGCGTTTTAGATCTGTCGCAATACAGATTGGTCCCATTGTCATGATTGGAATCTGTCTGCCATCATCCGCCTTTATACGGGCATACATAAAGATATTCTGTCCAATAATTCTGTTATCCTTTTCCATAACAAAATCAAGCTCTGGAACAAAATCTTCATCATTTCGCAGGCAATGAAGCAAATAATGTTCAAAACATCCCGGACGATATACATTCCAAAAAGATTCTCTTACTAAATTTTCTACTTCTGCATGGTCTGCAGGCGTTTCCAAGCGTATTATATAGTTATTTTGATTCATTATTTTTTCCTTCTGATGATTGGCAACTTCAGTATCAGTACCGGAAGATTATGATTTGATCGTTTTCGATAATTTTCCGGTTGCGTCATAATCGCCAAGATGTTTTTTCTCAAACAACAAACTCCTTAAAACATTTTATTTATAATCAAGCTTTTCTGCCGGATTAACAGAAATAAAAATTCAAATTTATCTCTTTCGATTGATCTCAGCTTGTTTGCCGCGCGCATGTAATGTCCTCACGTGACCATCTCGATCAGATCGGGCAGGAATAACAGATTTTGTTCTTGTTGACAGTTTTTGAAGACCTGTCTTTTCATGCGCTCTATAATATTAAATTTTTGAGGCCGTCCGTATACTTTTGGAACAGCCTCGTCTTGCCGCATATAGAGACCTCAACAGTGACGATCCCTCTCTCCGCGCAGCCCGTCATGAATCGTCCTGAATACCTCCGGGGCAACCTTCATAACTTCGCGATCGTAAGTTATTAACCCGTTCAGTTCGTCTTCCACGTCTGAGAGCTGGGTATAAATCGCGGCGGAAAGACCGCGTTCAACCGCCGTTTTTATCTCAGTATCATACAGTTTCCGCAGCTCATCAGCCAACGCAGCACGGGAAGTCAGCCGTTTATAACCGAAATCCTTCTCGTTAAACGCGTGATCCGCGATTCGCAGGTTATACCCCCCGAACTCCGTCAACGCCGCCGCCCTGCCTCGGCGGTCCGGCGCAAATCGATACGGACGGAAATAAATATGCTTGCTAAGGAAATCGCCGCAGCCCTGATCAAACCATCCGCTCGCGGAATCGATCAATCGCGTCCGGTCGCGCGCGCGGATAAATTCCGTCGCGGCGGCCGCGTCGAACTGCCCCCAGCCCTCGTTAAACGGAACCCAGACCGCGATCGAAACAACGTTGCGCAAATGGTTCAGCATTTCAGATAATTCACGATAATATTGCTCGCGTCCTTCGGCCTTCCCGCGCGAAAACAGTCCGTAACGGCGGTCGCTCATTTTGAAGTCGAGAAACGCCGGAACGGTAATCAGCCACGGTTTATACGCCTCGCCGCCATTCGGCATGTCCTGCCAAACGATCATCCCCAAGCGGTCGCAATGATAATACCAGCGCAGCGGCTCCAGTTTGATATGCTTTCGCAGCAGGTTAAAACCCATATCTTTCGCCATCTGAATATCCGCGATCAGCGCTTCGTCCGCGGGAGCCGTCAGCATCCCGTCGCTCCAATACCCCTGATCCAATAACCCTGACTGGAAATAGGGACGGTTATTCAGGAAGAATCGCGGCGTTCCGTCCGCGTCCTTTTCAATCGAAAACTTCCGCATTCCGAAATAACTCTTAACCGCGTCGTCCCCCAAGCTGACGGTGCATGCGTAAAGTTTCGGATTTTCCGGCGTCCATGGGATAAAATCGGGAATCTTAATCCGAAACGCGGCGTCCGACGGCGCGGAGAACGTTTTACCGTCAAGTTCATCAATTTCAATTGAAAACGGCCGTCCGGGTTCGGACGCTTCGGCCAGAACTTCAACCTCGCCCGCGTCGTAATCCGGCGTCAGGACCAAGCCGCGGATATAGACCGTCGGAACGCTCTCCATCCAGACCGTCTGCCAAATGCCCGATTGCGGCGTGTACCAGATTCCGCCGCGTTTTGCCTTCTGTTTCCCGCGGCTGTGCCATGAGGTATCGGTCGTATCCTGAACGCGGACGACGATTTCGTTCTCCGCCCCGTCGTTCCATGCGTCGCTAACGTCGAGCGTAAACGGCGTAAACCCGCCGACATGTCCCCCGACCGATTTCCCATTAATAAAAACCGCCGCTGCCTGGTCGACCGCCCCGAAATGCAGCATTAATCGCGATTTTCGGAACCCGTTCGGGAGCCTGATCCGGCGCCGGTACCATAAAACCTGGTCCGGATTCAAACTCCGTCCGACTCCGCTTAGCTCCGACTCCGGCGAGAAAGGGACGAGAATCTTTCCCTCAAAATCGCGCGGCAATCCATCGCCGGACGCCTTTATCGCATAATCCCAATAGCCGTTCAGGTTCAGATAACTGTTCCGCTCCAACTGGGGACGCGGATACTCAGCCAATACGGCTTCGGGATTCAACGCTTTACCCCATCTCGTCAGCATCGCGTTCCCTCCTCAAGAAATAAACCGGCATATGAATCGTCAGCAAAACGACCGCGGCGGCGGCGAAGATAATCGGCGTCGGAACTTCTTTAACCTGACCCAATTCTTCATAAACGCCGGAATCCGAACGAATCAACGCCGCGCCGATAAACGGACCGATGATCATCGGCAGCATGACATTAAAGACCATACGGACGCCCTGAAACGCTCCCGTCCGTCCGACCGGCGTAAAATCGCGGATCAGCCCCGCTAACGAAGCCGTCAGCAACAGCAGCCCGGACATCATCACGACGCCCGATACCGTAACAAACGCCATCGAACGCGTCAGATATAATCCAACCAACCCGAGCGTCATCATCCCCCAACCGACATAGATCATGCGCATTTTCCCGTAACGATCGATAACCGGCCCCATCCCGACGCTGAAAATCGATCCGACGATCAGGACAATCCCGAGAATAAGCGCGTAATTTTTCATCTCCAAAAAATAGGAAAAATAAATGATCAGATACGGGAAAAAAACCTGAACCGCGATATTAAAAACGCAGAAAGCAGCCATCGTAAAATACAGCTTCCGATGCTTCCCGAAAGATTCCGGGGAAAACCCGTAGATCAGCGAGGAAAGAAAAGCGGATTCCTTTTTCCTAAGCTCAGGATCCCGAATCAAGAACAAGCTCGCAATACCGACGAGAATCACAATCCCGCCGATCAGGTTAAAAAACGCGCGCCATCGTTCCTGTTGAACGAGCGGATCGAGCGCGCCGAAAACGAGGAGCATCGATAAAGGCGGGAGAATAGCCAATACCGATTCAACCTTTCCGCGAATTTCGGGAACCGTGCTGTCGCTCACGTACGCATTAAACGCCGCATCGTTCGCCGTCGATCCGAAAAACGTCATGACGCAGTCCAGAACAATGATCATCGTCGCGGCGGTAATCGCCGCGTCGGCCGCCGGAAAAAGCCGCGCCGCGTTTTCGAGGTTGATCCCGCCGAATAAAATAATCGAAAGACCCCAAAGTATGTAGCCCCCGCTGATAAAAACCTTTCGCCTTCGAACGCGGTCGGAATAATTCCCCATGATTAACGTCGTCAGCGTCGCGACGATCGCGCTGGCGGCGACCATACGCGCGATATACTGCGGATCGGGTATCGCGACGCGGTATAGAAACACGTTGAGATACATGTTTTCAATCGTCCAGGCCAGCTGGCCCGCTAAACCGACCGCGATTAACGCGGTCCATTGCTTAAGCGATATCTTCATGGAAATCCTCTCGTTTAAAAAGAGCTTCGAATCCGGAGAAGGCGTCCGTTCGAATATTATAATCCGCTCCGCTCCGGGCCGAACGGATCAGGGTCGCGCGTCTGCTTCAAATTCTCAGCCTTAAACTCGGCGCAGCCCTCGTACGCGTAACTCTGATCGATTCTCTCCAAATAAATCTCCCGATCGTCGATCCGCTCTTCCGCGCGCGCGAGTTCCGCGTCGTTTTTGAGTCCCAACTTGTTGTCGAAGATCATCGCCTATCCTCCGACATTCCGTCAACCCGAAGCCTAACCGATCCCGCGGAAACGGAACATGAACGCCTTGCGCGTCGAAACGTCGAGCAGGTATTCCGGATGCGTCCGCGCGCCCCAGCTGTCGTCGCCGCCGACGCCCATCTGGTTCTCCGCTACTCGGACGTACGTATAGTGAACCGGCGGCAGCTCAAAATCATGCTCCGCGTTCTCCAGCTCATGCGGCGAGTACGGCAGCGCCGAAAAATTCATCCCCGCGAACGTCGGCGCGGCGAAAACGAGTCCCGCCCCGTTCGGCTTCGCGACGATCGCGTAACGGACGTCCGTTTTATTGCCGGTTTCGCCCGGAATCGTATAGGCCGCTAAATTTTCGGCGACCCGATTTTTGTATAATCCCAATTTCGCGCCCGTCTTCCGGTCGTTATACGTCTCTTCCGGGCCGTTCCCATACCAGCTTACCGTATTCAGGTCGGCGTCCAATTTAAAGATCATCCCGAATTCCGGCATGTCGCCCAATTCCTCGACCGGATCGTACGTCAGCGTCGCCTCGATCGTGCCGTCCCCAAAGACGCGGTACGCGGCCTGAACCTGCGCCGCCGGGGTCGTCGCCAGATGATACGTATAGCGGATAAGCGCCGAATGATCCTCGATCGTCAGCTCCGGATAGAGATCCTTCCGCGGGTCGTCCGCGTCGCGGTTCGAGACGTAAAGGCTGGCGATCTTCCACTGCGCGTAACGGATCGGCATCCGGTTCCCGCGGTCGTTATCCGTCGGCGCGCGCCAGAAGTTCGGCTTGACAATTCCTTTCAGGAGTTCCCTGCCTCCATAACGGTAGGAAACCGGTCCGCCGTGCGTTTTGGAAAATAACGCCTCGAACGAGTCGCCGCGCACGCCGATATTCATCGTCCCGTCGACGACTTCCAGCGCCTCCATCCCGGCAGGCAAATCGGCTCTGAGAAAATGGGGATGCGCTTTGGACAGGACCGGCGTAAAGCGCCGAATCGCTTCCGGATCCGGCGTAAACGGAACGGCAGGCTTGCCGACGAGAACCGCGCGCTGACCGAAGGCGATTTCGTAACCTTTTTCCGCCCATAACGCCGCCTTCTTCAGGCGCAGCGAGACCGTAACCGTATATTCGCCCGCTTCCAGCCATTCCGGCAGCTCGTACGGATAGGACCGGCTCATGCCCGGCTCAATCTCCGTCTTGAGTTTATCGGATAAAAGCCGCGCGCCCTCGCGCTCCAACGACAGAAAACAGTCGAAATCGTCGCTGGACAGGAAAAGACTCTTATTCGTCAGCTCAACCTCATTCTCGGATACGCGAATTTTGAACGGCTGGTACTGGAATTTCAATTCCTGCATCTTCGGCGTCAGCGTCCGATCCGCCGCGATCAGCCCGTTCGCGCAGAAGTTATAATCGGTCGGGAAATCGTCGAAATCGCCGCCCCAGCCCAACGTACTGTCGCCGCAGCGCGTCTTTTTCCAAAACGCCTGGTCGGCGAAATCCCAGATAAAACCGCCCTGATAGAGCGGCTCCCGCTCCGTCAGTTCGAGATATTTATCAAGGCCGCCGTTGGAATTCCCCATCGCGTGCGAATACTCGCAGGACAGATACGGTTTTTCGCGATGACCGGTCAAGTAGGTCTCGATCTCCGCCGCCGGAAGGTACATCCGGCTGACAATATCGGTCGAATCCGGGTAACGTTCATCCCACGCCACGCCTTCATAATGAACCAGGCGCGACGGATCGACCGAGCGAAAATAATTCGCCATCTCGTAAAAATTGACCCCGCCGAACGACTCGTTTCCCAACGACCAAATCAGGATCGAAGGCCGGTTTTTATCGCGTTCATACATCGACCGCGCACGGTTCAAAACGACGTCCCGATACTCCGGGCGGTCTCCCGGCGCGACCGTTTCGGCCGGCAGCAGCCCCGTCGCATGCGCAAACCATAACCCATGCGATTCGATATTCGCCTCATCGATCACGTACAAGCCATACTCGTCGCAAAGCTCGTAAAATCGCGCCTGATTCGGATAGTGGCAGGTGCGCACCGCATTGACGTTATGCCGCTTCATGATTTCGATATCTTCGATCATCTCCGCTTCCGTAACGCTCCGTCCGTTAACCGCCGAAAGTTCGTGCCGATTGACGCCGTTGAAAACGATTCGTTTGCCGTTGAGCGTCATGATCCGATCGACGATTTCGAAGCGGCGAAAACCGGCGCGTTCCGGGACGATCTCGACGACCGCGCCTGACGAATCGCGTAAAATAACCAATACGTCATATAAATTCGGCTTTTCCGCCGACCAGAGTTTCGGTTTCTCGATCTCAATTCGGATTTCCGTCGATGCTGATAACGGAACGGCCTCGGAAAGAACCGTCAGCTTGCGCCGGCTGACGATAACCTCCGCCGTTCCCGCGCTCTTTTCCGTCCCCCAAACGCCGAGTCTAACCGTAATTTCGCCGCGCTCGAGATCTCCCGAAAGCGCCGCCCTCAGCTCGATATCGTTGACATGCAGGTCCGGCACGGTATACAGCGTTACGTCGCGAAAAATTCCGCTCAGGCGGAAGAAATCCTGATCTTCGAGCCAGCTCCCGGACGACCATTTAAATACCTGAACCGCTAATTTATTTTCGCCCGGGAGGATGGCGTCGGTCAGATCAAATTCCGCGCCGGTAAACGAGTCCGTTTTGTAACCGATATAACGTCCGTTCAGCCAAAGCGCGTAAGCGCTTTCGACACCTTCGAACGAGAGAATAACGCGCCGTCCGATCATCAGTTTCGGCAGCTCAAAATATTTTACGTAACTCGCGACGGGATTATAAACCGTCGGGATTTCGCCCGGCAGGATCGCTTCGCGCCCGTCCCAGGGATATTGGATATTCGTGTACATCGGCCGGTCGTACCCTTCGAGCTGGATCGACGACGGAACACGGATCTCGTCCCATTTCCGGCAGTCGTACGCGAGCGATTCGAAGCCGGGAATCGCAGATTCGTAATTCTTCGCGTAAGAAAACTTCCACAACCCGTTCAACGGCAATTTGAACCGTGTCGTTTGATTAAGATATTCCGACTCTGATGCATAAAACTGATGCGCCGAACGAGGCGGCAAGGCATTTTCCGCGTAAATTGAGCCGTCTTGAACGATTGAATAATTAAACGTGCGTGTTTCCATAGATTTCAGGACCCCTTATCATAAATCTAAATTTTAAGGAAAATTTACGCGATCGTCTGACGCTTCGCCGCAATATTTTCTATCATACATCATACTCGATCTCATTGAATTTCGAGCGGATTCCCGTTTTCGCGTCCGATTCGATTGCCCGGCGGCGGCGACCCTGAAAAGAAACGGCAAGCGCCGGACATGACGTTCATCACTTTAAGTAATCCGATTGCCATGATTTTTATAACTTTTTAGTACCGGTTTCAGTTGAGCGCAATTATTTTTCACCTGTCTGCGGAAATTACGCTCAAGGAATGAAATGTAATCGTTTCAGTAATGATTCAAACAAATTGACATCCGCGCCGCTCAAGAGTAAAATTTAGATGGATAAAGTCCTTAACTGGACATTTCGGTCAACAACAACCCAGGAGGAAGTATCGTGAAAAAATTAATTTTTGGATTGATTGTTTTAGCGATGGTACTGTCGATGACGGTCGTCGGATTCGCCGCTGACAAGCCGAAAATCGGCGTCTTGATCTACAAGTATGACGACACATACATTTCAACCGTCCGCAACGCGATCGACAAATACGGCGCCGACGTCCTTGATATCACCATGCAGGACGGGAAAGGCGATCAGGCGACTCAAAACGACCAGGTCGACGTTTTCCTCGCCAAAGGCGTCGACGCGCTCGTCGTGAATATGGTTGACGCCGCCGCCGCGCAAGGCGTCGTCGATAAGGCGAAAGACGCCGATATTCCGGTCGTCTTCTTCAACCGCGAACCCGCTGCCGACGTCTTGAAATCGTATGAAAAAGCCGTCTTTATCGGAACGAATGCCGCCGACGCCGGTATTATGCAAGGAGAACTGATCGCCAAGATCTGGGGCGACGGGTCCGTCTACGATCTGAACAAGGACGGCGTCATCCAATATTTAATGTTCCAGGGCGAACCGGACAACCCGGAAGCGATCGCACGGACCGAATACTCGGTTTCGAAAGCGAAAGAGCTCGGATTGGACATGGAACTTGCGAACGAAATTATCGTCTGCAACTGGGATACCGCCTGCGCTCAGTCGTCGATGGAAGCGCTTATCAATAAAGGAGCCAACGTCGAACTCGTAATCGCCAACAATGACGGTATGGCGGAAGGCGTTATCAACGCCCTCGTCGCCGACGGAAATAATACCGGCGAAGAAGACGCCCAGGTGATCCCGGTCGTCGGCGTCGACGCGACCGACGCGGCGATCGAGTTGATCACAAAAGGGAAAATGGCCGCTACAGTAAAACAGGACGGCGACGCGATGGGCAAAGCGATCGTCGATATCGTCCTCAACGTCGCGACCGGGAAAGCCCCGCTCGATGGAACCGAATACGAATTCGACGACAGCGGCGTCGCCGTTCGGATTCCGTACGCGCCTTTCGATATCGAAAGCGTCGAGAAATAATTTTTCTCTTCTCTTCAACGTTTGATCCATCTACGTAACGACGTCATGCACCGGGGTCCTGCTGCTCCGGTGCATGTTTAAAAGAAAGGAACCCTATTGATGTCGGAATACATCTTAGAAATGATTGATATCGATAAAACCTTTCCGGGCGTCAAGGCCTTAAACCACGCGCAGCTGAAAGTCCGTCCGGGGTCGGTTCATGCTCTGATGGGCGAAAACGGCGCCGGGAAATCTACCCTGATGAAATGTCTCTTCGGCGTTTACCTTGAGGACGCCGGAGAAATCCGAATCGACGGGAAACCCGTCCGCTTCACAAATCCCAAACAGGCGTTGGACAACGGCGTCGCCATGGTCCATCAGGAACTGAATCAAGTGCTGCAGCGTTCCATCATGGAAAATATCTGGCTCGGGCGATTCCCGCTGAAATTCGGATTGGTTGACCATGAGAAAATGTACGCCGAAACGAAGAAAGTTTTCAAAGAGCTCGAAATCGACGCCGATCCGGCGACGATTATCGGGAAACTGTCGGTCGCAAAACGCCAGATGGTCGAAATCGCGAAAGCCGTTTCTTACAACGCTCGGATCCTTGTCCTTGACGAGCCGACTTCATCGCTGACCGAAGAAGAAGTCAATCATCTTTTCCGAATTATTAATAAGCTCCGCGATCAAGGGATCGGGATTATTTACATTTCCCACAAGATGGAGGAAATCTTACGGATTTCCGACGAAGTCACGATCATGCGCGACGGGCAATGGGTCGCGACGAGGGACGCGAAAAGCCTGAGTACGGACGAAATTATCCAGCTCATGGTCGGGCGCGAACTGACGAACCGTTATCCGCCGAAGACGAACGCCCCCGGAAGTACGATCCTGAACGTTGAAAAATTGAGCGGGAAATATCAACCGACCTGCGTCGACGTTTCGTTCGACCTGCGGAAGGGGGAAATCCTCGGGATCGCCGGCCTTGTCGGTTCGCGCCGAACCGAGCTTCTGGAAACAATTTTCGGGATTCGGACGCGCGAATCCGGCGAAATAACCCTCTACAACGCGGCCGGAACCGCGAAAAAAGTCTGGAACAAAGACTCCAACCAGGCGATCCGAAACGGTTTCGCGCTCATCACCGAAGAACGGCGCGCAACCGGTATTTTCGCCGGGCTCAATATCGCCTTCAACGCCATTATCGCCAATATTAAAAACTACGCAAAAGGGCCCCTGCTTTCGAATAAATCGATCGGGAAAGATACCCAATGGGTGATCGACGCGATGAACGTCAAGACGCCGTCCCAAAACACGCATATCCGCGATCTCTCCGGGGGCAATCAACAGAAAGTCATCATCGGGCGTTGGCTGCTGACCAATCCGGAAATCCTGCTCCTCGACGAACCGACGCGCGGGATCGACGTCGGCGCGAAATATGAAATTTACCAGCTGATCCTGAACCTCGCCAACGACGGGAAGGGAATTATCATGGTCTCGTCCGAAATGCCCGAACTGCTCGGGATTTGCGATCGGATCGCCGTACTTTCAAACGGGATCCTCGCCGGAATTTTGGATCGCGAAGAAGCGACGCAGGAAAAAATCCTTGCGCTCGCGGCCAAATATATTTAGACAAGAAGGGAACGTTTCATGGAAAAAACTGTTGATACCGCTTCTGGCTTCAATTGGGAAAAAACCAAAGCCTTTTTGCTGAATTACGCCCTATATATTATCCTCGGCGTCCTGATTATCGTCGTGATTATTATCGAACCCTCGTTCCTTAACGCGCGGAACTTCCTGAAAATCCTCGAACAGGCGTCCACCCGCGGCATCCTGGCTCTCGGCGTCGCCGGCCTGATCGTTCTCGCCGGAACCGACCTCTCCGCCGGCCGTATTCTCGGAACCTGCGCGGCCGTTTCCGCCTCGCTGCTGCAGTCGATCACTTACGGTTCGAGAATGTATCCGCAATTTGAAACGATCGAAACGCTATGGATTCCGTTCCTGGTTACGCTTCTGATCGGGATCGCGCTTGCCGTCCTGATTCAGGTATTCCTGAAATCGTCGCTCGGCTTTATCTTACCGATCCTCGCCACGACCGGCTTAGGCATCTATTACTTGACGCAGCAGCAAACCGTTCCCGTGTGGCTGCCCCTGCTCTTCTCGATTTTCATCGGCGTGATATTCGGATTGATTAACGGCTTCGGCGTCGCGAAACTCCATCTCCACGCATTCATCATCACGCTCGGGACCCAGCTGATCGCGTACGGCGCAACCTGTATTTATATCGACAGCCAAAAAGGCGGCGCGCAGCCGCTCTCGTCGCTCGATAAACAATATACCGATATCGTCACCGGCCGAATTAACCTTGGGCCGTCGATTCATATCCCGTATCTGGTAATCTATTTCGCGATCAGCGCGATCGTACTGCATATCATTTGGACGCGGACCACGATCGGGAAAAATATGTTCGCGATCGGCGGCAACACCGAAGCGGCGGAAGTCTCCGGCGTCAATATCTCGCGCTCGATCTTATACGTATACCTGATTTCCGGGATTTTGTACGGGATCGCCTCGTACCTCGAAGCCGCCCGCGTCGGATCCGTCACGACCCAAACCGGCTTGAACTATGAGCTGGACGCCATTTCCGGCTGCGTTATCGGCGGCGTATCGTTCTCCGGCGGCGTCGGAACGATTCCCGGCGTCGTAATCGGCGTCATCATCCTGCAAGTCATCAACTACGCGCTCTATTATCTCGGCGTCAACGCTTATCTCCAATATATTATCAAAGGGTTGATTATTATCTTGGCGGTATCGATCGACGTCCGGAAATACCTGAAACGCAAGTAAGGCCCGCAAGCATGAACGCCGATCGGGAAAACGTCGGAACAACGAACGAGCGTCCGGCCGAAGAGAAGAAAAAGCTGCCGTGGCGGAACCGCCTTTACGATCGGCTGCCTTTCAGCCTCGATCAGGTTGAAAAATTTATTATCGCGGTTTCCGTCTTAATCGTCCTTCTGATCCTGATCGGGATTTTCATCCGATAAGCCGGCCCGGCATACGCATTAAAACGAAAAACTGCTCCCGAAATTTCGGGAGCAGTTTTTTCAACGGCGCGTCAAGCGTCATAACCGCGTGCGGCCTGAAAAATCCGGATCAATGGACAAGACCTTTCTTCGCAGCGCGTTTCCCTAAGTAAGCGGCGCGGATATCCTCGTCCATCGCTAACTCCTGGCCCGAACCTTCGAGCGTGATTTTCCCCGTCTCAAGAACGTAGCCGTAATCCGCTGTCTTAAGCGCCATGTTCGCGTTCTGTTCGACCAAAAGGATCGTCACGCCCATTTCGTTGATTTTCCGGATCATCGCGAAAATATCCTGAACGATAAGCGGCGCTAAGCCGAGAGACGGTTCGTCCATCATGACCATTTTCGGCCGGCTCATCAGTGCGCGTCCAACCGCTAACATCTGCTGCTCGCCGCCTGAAAGCGTTCCCGCCGGCTGCCAGCTGCGCTCTTTTAAACGCGGGAAAAGTTCGTAAACCCATTCCTCGTCTTTCTTAATTTCCGCCGTATCGGCGCGAAGATAAGCACCGATCTTCAGATTTTCCAAGACGGTCATATTCGCGAAAACGCGCCGCCCTTCCGGAACGGTCGCGATTCCGGCGGCGATCGTCTTATGCGTCGGCTGATTCGTGATATCGGCGCCGTTAAACGAAATCCGACCGGATTTGGCCTTAACGAGTCCGACCATCGACCGCAGCGTCGTACTCTTACCGGCGCCGTTCGCGCCGATCAGCGTTACGATTTTCCCTTGGGGAACCTCGAACGTTATCCCGCGCAGCGCCTGAATCCCGCCGTATGCGACTTCCAGGTTTTCAACTTTCAGCATCTTCTACCCCCAAATACGCCGCGATCACGTGTTCATTCTCCTGAATTTCCGCCGGCGTCCCTTCGGCGATTTTCCGTCCGAAATCGAGAACGTAAATCCGATCGGAAATATCCATAACCAACGTCATGTGATGTTCGATTAAAAAGACGGTCAGATTGAAATCTTCTTTCGTTTTCTTGATAAACGCGGCTAATTCGTCGGTTTCCTGCGGATTCATTCCCGCAGCAGGCTCGTCGAGCAGCAGGAAACGCGGTTTTGTCGCCAAGGCGCGCGCGATTTCAATACGGCGCTGTTGACCGTACGGAAGCGACGAGGCGATTTTATCCTTAACGTGATATAACCCCTGCATCGCGAGCAAAGCCGCGGCTTCCTCGCGCATCCTTTTTTCTTCGCCGCGGTTCAGTTTCAGCGCCGCCATGAAAAAATTGCTGTTCAGATGCATATGCATCGCCGCCAGGACGTTATCGAAAACAGTCAGCCCTTTAAAAAGGCGGATATTCTGGAAGGTCCGCGCCAGTCCCAATTTCGTAATCTGGTCCGGAGTTTTTCGAACCACGTCGGAACAGATCGCGTTCGCGTCGCCTTGATAGAAACGCTTCATTTTTCCCTGCGGGCGATTCGCGACCATCAAGCTGCCTTCGAAGAAAACGCGGCCGTTCGTCGGTTCGTAAACGCCGGTAATAAAGTTAAAGGCCGTCGTTTTTCCCGCGCCGTTCGGACCGATTAACGCCACGATTTCGTCTTTATAAACTTCCATCGAGAAATTATCGACCGCGACGACGCCGCCGAATTGCATCGTACAATTTTCCACGCGCAGAACCGGAGGTTTACCGTTATTCATCCCGCCCTCCGTTCCCGCGCCGCGCCTTCCCTGTCGGCAGGAAGCGATAAATAAAATTCGCGATCCCGTCCCAGCTGAATTCCGTATCGCCCATAATTCCCTTTCGATAGAAAAGCACGACAATCATCAACAGCGCCGAAAAAATAACCATGCGGAACCCGGGGCGGAATAAAGAAATCTGAACGCCCGCGATTTTTAACGGCTCGTCAAAGAAACGCAAGTATTCGCGCCCGCCGGTGACCAAAAACGCGGCGATAACGGAACCGGAGACCGACCCCATTCCGCCCAATACGACGATCAGCAAAATATCATACGTCAGCGTCACGCGGAACGTTCCCGAATCGATCGAACCCATGAACATCGCCAACAACCCGCCGGCAACGCCGGTAAAGAACGAGCTGATCACGAAGGATAATTCCTTATGCGTGAATAAATTGATCCCCATCGCCTCCGCCGCGACTTCGTCCTCCCGAATCGCCAGGAAGGCGCGGCCGTAAGAACTGCGCAGAATCAGGACCATCATAAAGATACAGACCGCGGAAAGAATAAACGGCGTATATATCGTCTCGAATCGCAGGATTTTCTTAAGACCGTATGAACCGTTGGTAATCGTGTCCATCTGCGGGCTGGCGATAACCGAACGAATAATCTCCGCGAATCCGAGCGTCGCGATCGCCAGATAATCGGAGCGCAATTTCAAAATCAGGACTCCGATCAAAGCGGCGAAAACCGCCGCGATCAGTCCGCCTAAAAAAAGCGCCGCGAGATAGTGAATCTCGATTTTTTCGAGCCACGGCGCAACCCCGCTGATATAGTAAACGTTCGGACGGGCTTCGACCGGAATCGTCAATATACCGACCGTATACGCGCCGATCGCCATGAATCCGGCCTGACCCAACGAGAATAGCCCGGTAAATCCGTTCATCAGGTTCATCGCGACGGCGACGACCGCGTAGATCGCTGAACGCTCCAAAATCTTGATTAGATAACCGTTTGCGCGCGGATTTTGTTCCAAATGGTAAAACCAGAGCATGGTCAGACCTAACGCGGCGACGGTCAGGATTAATTTCGTTTTACTGTTTAATCGGATCATACTTTCTCCGCTTCCATCTCGCCGAATAATCCGGTCGGCTTAAACAACAGCATCAGAACCAGAATCACGAACGTAAATGCGTCGCTGAACGTCGAAAACCCGAGCGCGACCATAAACGTTTCCCCCAAGCCTAAAATGAATCCGCCGATCATCGCGCCGGGAATACTCCCGATTCCGCCCAATACCGCCGCGACGAAACATTTCAGGCCGGGGAGCGCGCCGCTGAACGGGTTTACCGACATTCGATCGGTAAAATATAAAATCGATCCGACCCCGGCTAAAAAAGATCCGATCGCGAACGTTGCGCTGATGACGCTGTTGAGCTGAATCCCCATCAGCGTCGCGGTTTCAAAATCTTTCGATACCGCGCGCATCGCCATTCCGATTTTCGTGTGCGTGATGAGCTGAACCAGCAGAATGACCAAGACTACCGTAATAACCGGCGTAATAAAGGTGACTAATGAAGAAGAAATCGTTCCGATCTGAAATACTTTCTTCAGGAACGGGATAACCGGATACCCCCGCGGCAGCGCCGTAAAAAGATACGTCGCCAGATTTTGAAGAAGATAAGAAACGCCGATCGCCGAAATCATGATCGACATCCGCGGCGCGGACCGCAGCGGACTATAAGCGAACCGTTCAATAAAAACGCCTAACAGGGTCGTTCCGATCAGGACAACGGGAATCGCAATCTGCCAGGGCATCGACGCCATCGAAAAAATCATCAAATAGCCGGCGATCATAAAAATTTCGCCATGCGCAAAATTAATTAGACGCAATACCCCGTAGACCATCGTATACCCGATCGCGATCAACGCATACGCTCCGCCTAACGAAATCCCTGCTAAAACGTGTTGAAGTACGGTTTCTAAACTCATAAAACGTAACTCCTGTTCGATAAAACCCCGGGAACCTGTCCGGGTACGATCGTCGCCCGAATTATTTTCCGTCCCGACGCCCGCGGGTAAACCGAGAAAAGGCGCCGATGATCTTCCGGCGCCTTTCAAAACGACTCGCTTCACCTGCAATCAGGCATATCTGGAACTATGATGCACGCCTGACGCTGGAAAGAGTTTTACCGTCAGGCCCCTTATTCGACGGTAACCGTCTGAAGGAATTTAAATTGACCGTCTTCGATGACCTTGATGAACGCCATGTCCTTAATCGCGTCGCCATTTTCGTCAAAGACAATCTTCCCGGTTACAGCCTCAAATTCAAGCTCGGCCAGCGCGTCGCGAATCGCCGTCGGATCAACCGAATCGGCCGCCTCCATCGCACGGTAAAGCGCCAGATACGCGTCGTACGCCAAAGCGGAAACCGCCGGGATAATTTCCGGCTGGCCGTTCTCGACCAGGAACGGTCGGAAACCTTCCACAAATTTCTTCGCTTCTTCGGTCTCGGGGGCCGCGTCGTCAAAGAACGTCGAAACGACAACGCCTTCAGCGTCCGCGCCCGCGTTTTCGATAATCGTCGCGTTCTCCCAGGTGTCGCCCGCCATGATCTGAGCCGTGATCCCCAATTCGCGCGCCTGCTTGATAATCAGCGGCGCTGTCACGATCGAGGACGGAGCGAAAATAACGTCCGGATTCGCGGCCTTGATGTTGCCGAGGATCGCTTTGAAATCAGTTTGGTTCGTCTGGAACTGTTCCTGAGCGACGATCCCTTCTTCGCCCGCTAATTTCTTAAAAGCGTCCGTAAAGAACTTTCCCAAACCGGACGAATAATCGTCGCCTAACTGAGTAATAACGGCGGCGGTTTTCGCCCCGTTCTGGAACGCGTAATTCGCCATGACGGTACCCTGGAACGGATCGAGGAAAGCGACGCGGAAATAGAAATCGTTTCCGAACGTCACCTGCGGATTCGTACAGGAAGCGCCCATCGCGGGAATCATCGCATCGGCAAAAATTTCGCCGGCCGCGATCGAAACGCCGGAGCCGTAGGAACCGACAACCGCCGTGACGTTCTTCGTGACCAGATTCTGGGCGGCCGTAACCGCTTCGGTCTTATCGCTCTTATTATCAACTTCAAAAAGATTGATCTTATACGTCTTACCGCCGACGGTAATTTCCGGGTAAACTTGATTCGCGTATCGGACGCCTAAAACCTCCTGGAAGCCTCCGCCGCCATTTTCGCCCGTTACCGGTTCGAAAACGCCGATCGTGATTTCCTCGGCAGCCTGAGCGAACGCGAAACCGACCGTCGCTATTATAGAAATAGCAACCAATAAAAGGATTGAAACAGTCTTTTTCATGGTACCTCCGTAAATATATAACGATTCAGCGAGAATGACTTTCGTATTTTTTGCATTATAGCATATTCCTTTTTCATTCCGCAATAGGAAATCCGGCTTAAAAAATGGGGCTTTATTCAAATCCGT
>JASBYO010000015.1 GCA_029983925.1 Flexilinea sp. | reverse complement strand
ATTTTCGTGAAACGAATCGCGACGCCGAGCGGCTGCGCGCAGGCCGAAAAACTCGTCGTCCGATCAATCGGCAAACGGCGTATAAATAAACGCGATCGCGTCAATCGGATATTCCCCAACCGCGCCGGCCTCAATCGTCAGCTGAATTCCGATTTTCCGCGGCCGCTCGTAATAACGGTCCGTCGTCCAGGATCCGATCTCAACCCACTGGCCCGGCAAGTTCGCCGGCGCCGTAACCGGAACAGATTCTTCTCCCGAATCCGCGGCTAAGACTTTCCGATCGACCAGGAGCGAATAATTCGCGGTAATCCCGCCTTTCGTCGTCGGCATCCAGGCGTAAACGCGGTACGTTCCGATCGGCCACGGTTCGACCCCGGGAAGCGTAAACTCGACACGGTCTTTCGGATTCAGTACCAGTTGATACGAACCTTCCCAAGCGTCGTCGCTGCGCTGGCGCATCGCATAATCCTTCCCAATCGTATCTCCGGCAAAATCGTCGCGGACATGCCGTTGATCCGCCGCCGGAAGCGCGTTCAGCATCGGGATATTCGAAACTAAACGCGGCACGATTAAAAGCCGATCCATCGACACGATCGTATACTCGTCGCGCTCCGGCCAAGACGTCGTAACCGTCAGTACGGCGTTCGACGGTTGAATATAATACATCCCCAGGCTGCGCCACGTGTCGACAGACTGAACCGGATCATACTGGCTCGTCATATACTGAACATCCGTCGAGCCGGTCAGCGGCGTCAGCGCCTGATCGCCGACTTGAACGCTGAAAGCCAGCGAACCGCCGGACGAAAAGACGGTATCCATAATATACAGCTCGTACAATCCCTCGCGCAGCGGACGATCCATGAACCAGCGCACCCAGCCGGCGGCGTACGTCGCATACCACTCTTCCTGGTACAGCGCTTTTCCCAAATCGGCGACGATCTGTTTCGAGCCGGTCCAATGACCTGAATCCAACGCGGGGTTGATTTCCGCGCTGGAATCGACATGAAGTTCAATGACGCCCAACGGCGCGTCCGGAACAATCGGATCGATTTCGCTTCCGTCAGCGATCCAATACTCTGAAAGCGGCTCCGGCGTATTCGTCGGCAGCGGCGTAACCGTATTCGTCGCTAAAGGGGTTATCGTCGCCGTCGCGATCGGAGTCGGCGACGGCGTTACCGGCGTCGGCGTATTCGTGGGCCACCATGTCATACGGTTACGAACCTGAGGCGCAAAAAGCCAGCCGAAATAAACAATCAGAAATACGGTCAGCATTGAAGCGACCGTCCGGCCGAACAGGTTATTCCAATCGATCTTCCGGCGCGGTTTCGGTTCCGAACCGCTCGCGTCCGCGACCGGATTTCCTGAATACGGCGCGGCAGGGGGAACGTACGGTGCAGCGGGCGGATTCGCCTGCTGCCGAGGGTAAGGCTGCTGCGCGGGATAGCGATTGTATCCGGACTGTCCTTCGGGATAACCTTGCGGGAGCCGCGTCGAATTTGAACCGTTTCCGCGGTCCGAAGCGAAAGAAGACGACGGCTGACGCTGCGAGGAGTTAGGTGGGTTGATCATTGGCTAAACATTGCCTCATTTCGTTTCATTCAAACAAACGGCTTTACCGCCGCCAAGGCAAAGCGGAAAACCTGCGGGAATTATAACAAAGAAACAATAGTATAATCACGAGTATGGAAAACGATCGCTCCCTCAGCCGCTCCATTTTCACAGCCGCATTTCCGGCATTCATCGTCGCTTGCGGGACGGGATTAGCCCTGTTTCAGTTACTGCCGCAGCAGCGTCTGACGATGAAATTGCGGATCATCGAAGCCGTCGTTATCGCGGCGCTGACAATTCTGCTGACGCCGTTGATTCGCTGCGCGCTGCGGAAATGGGCGCTGCGCCGCGCGGTTTGGATCCAAATCCTGCTTTGTTCGTTTATCTTGACGATCCTGATCGTTTTCTGGTTTAATTTCAGCTTTCCGCACAAAGAATTCACAATTCCGGAACGCCAGATCATCCTCAAAACGGACACGCCGAACCCATCCGAAACAGAATACGTTTTTTTATCGCTTCATAACGGTTATCGCGGCGTCCCGCTCGCGGACTTCTTAAAAGTCGGCGATTGGCGGCGCGATGGAGAAAAACTGAAATTAACGCTGAAGGCGAACGAAAACGCGGCGCTGACATTTTCGGGACGAACGGGACATCAAATTTCGCTCTTCGCGGAACGGATCGAAAACGGCGGAACGTTCCTCATCGATTGGGGCGACGGTTCGCAGGAAAAAATCAGCCTGACCGCCGACGACGGGAATCCCGCGCCGGTCCGCATCGCCCATACCTATTTCGATCAGACGCTTTTTTTTGAACGGCTCGATTTTGCGATCAACCTGATCTCGATCGGCGTATTAACCTGGTTCGCTTTGAGCGGTTATCTGGCGTATATCGTCAGCCGCGTCTCGCGCCGGAGCGCGTCTTTCCGGGGCGTATTTATCCTGCTGACGCTGGCCGCGATAGTCATGCGTCTTTTTAACATCTTCAACTTACCGCTCGACTGGGACGAAGGAACATACGCGCGCGCCGCGATGCGGTACGCCAATAAGGTTCTGGCGTTAGAAATCGCCGAAATCCCGGCGATCGAGTATAACCATGAACACCCCGCTTTGACGAAACTGATTTTCGCCGCGCCGATTATCGTCGACGGCCGCGACGCGTTCGCGCGGATCGGGTTTCCCCAACGGTCTTCGGCGGCGCTCGGACGCGAAGACCACGCGATCTTGACAGCCCGTTTTATCAGCGCGTTCTTCAATCTCCTGGCGACGCAGGCGTTGATCTACCTGATCCACCCATTAGCGGCGTTCTTCTTCATGATCCATTCGCTGATGTCTGAGATGGGATCGACGGCGCGGCTCGAAGCGATCCCGGCGCTTTTTTCCTTCCTGAGCGTTTATTTCGCCTGGCAAACGCTAAAAAAAATAAACGCTAACGAAAAACTCCGCGACAACGATTTAGACCTAAAAAGCTGGCTTTTTTCGGCGCTTTGTCTCGGCGTAACCGCGGCGTCGAAAATTATCTACTGCGTCGTCGCGTTCGCGATTATTCCGATTCTGATCCTGACGCTGATCCGCGTTCCGCGCTACCGCGCCTTGATCCTGCGCTGCGCTGCGCTGTACGCGCTGGTCGCGTTGGCGTCTTTTTTTATCTTCAACCCTTCGCTCTGGTATGACCCGATCGGGCGTCTGACCGACATGTTCAATTTTCATCGCGACTACCAATCGGATCATTTCGACGTCCACCCCGCTTACCAACCGCTAATCTGGATTTCCCGTTCGGTCCTGACGGCGAAACCCGGAACAAACCTGCTCAGCCCGGTTCAACGGGATCCGTTCGGGATAATTTTCGCGGCGGACGAGCTGATTTTCCTGTTGGCGCTGATCGGGATTCCGCGGCTTTTTAAGCGGGCGCCGATTTATATCCTCTGGCTGCTGGCCGGAACCGCGTTCATGTTTCTGTGGGGAACGAAATGGAGCCATTACGCTTGTATCGTCACTATTCCGCTCTGCATCTCCGCCATGTTCGGAACATACGCGGCGGCGCAAAAAATATTCAAATATAACGCAGAATCCGGAAATGAACCCTATTAAAATTCGGCGGCGATCGTCGTCAAAGAAACCGTAGAAAGAAGGACATCAAATCATGACAGTATCTCCGATCAACAAGGAAGCCGCGCTCGCTTATCATCACCTTAATGGCGTACCGGGGAAATTATCCGTAACTCCGACGAAACCGCTCGATACGTTCGTCGACCTCAGCTTAGCTTATTCTCCCGGCGTCGCGTACCCGGTTCTTGAAATCGAGAAAAATCCGGCTGACGCGTATCGATATACGAATAAAGGGAATCTCGTCGCCGTAATCTCGAACGGAACCGCTATTCTTGGACTCGGGAACCGCGGTTCGTTAGCCTCGAAGCCGGTCATGGAAGGCAAAGGCGTCCTTTTTAAGAAATTCGCCGGCGTCGACGTTTTTGATATCGAGGTCGACACGACCGATCCCCAACGTTTCATCGATACGGTCGCAGCGATCGGGAACACGTTCGGAGGTATCAACCTTGAGGATATTAAAGCGCCGGAATGTTTCGCGATCGAAAAAACGCTCCAGCAGATGCTCGAAATTCCAGTTTTCCATGACGATCAGCACGGAACGGCAATTATCCTGGCCGCCGGGCTGATCAACGCGGTCGAATTAATCGGGAAAAAACTCGCCGACCTGAAGATCGTCATGAACGGCGCCGGCGCGGCCGGTATTTCCTGCGCCCGTCATCTGATCCGAATCGGCTGCGATCCGGCGAAAATCTTTCTCTGCGATTCGACCGGCCTGATTTATAAAGGCCGAAACGAAAAAATGGCGCCGGAAAAGTACGAATTCGCGAACGGCGACGGCCCGGCGAAATTAGCCGATGTCCTCGTTGACGCCGACGTATTTATCGGACTTTCGATCGCCGATGTCCTAACCGAAGCAATGATCAAAACGATGGCGCCGAAGCCTTGTATCTTCGCGTTGGCGAATCCGAATCCGGAAATCAAGGTCGAACTCGCACGATCGGCGCGTCCCGACGCAATCATCGCGACCGGACGTTCCGACTACGCGAATCAGATCAACAACGTCCTTGGATTCCCATACATCTTCCGCGGCGCGCTCGACGTCCGGGCAAAGTGCGTCAATGAGGAAATGAAACTGGCGGCATCGTACGCCTTAGCCGAATTGACGAAATTCCCGGTTCCGGAATCTGTCCTGAAATCGTATAAACTGAAAAACCTCGAGTTCGGATCGGATTATATCGTCCCGAAAGCCTTCGATCCCCGCGCGAAGTGGATGGTTTCGTCGGCGGTCGCGAAAGCCGCGATCGAAAGCGGCGTCGCGCAAAACCCGCTTGACCTCTCCGTTTATCAACTTCGGCTCGGAAAAGAAGCGTAAAGCGCTTTCTCTTTGAAAAAATCAGTTTCGAAATCAAGCAACCGTCCAAAAAGTCGGAATTTCAAAATATTCGTGCAAATACTGTCAAAGCTTTTCTTTCCAATTTAGCGTGATTGACGCTGCGGCTTTTGTGAATGACCCGAGAAACTTGGACGGATGCGTAGAGGAGTGGAATTTCAACCGAAAATCCACTCCTCCGTATAAAATTATTCAAAGTCAACACATTGATGCCCCGCCAGTCCCTACGCGCTTAGGTGCTTGGACGGGCGGGAGCCGATCAATGCACTGACACAAATAAGCGGAGGAATTTCGTTACAATAGAATTCGTTTTGAGATACCCTCTTAATTTCTATCACCCCTTCTCGCAGAATATCCTCAGAAAAACCGAGAAGCTTTTCCTCGCAATTTCTAAAAATATTGTTAGAAGCGCGTTAGCGTATTGTTAGTCAGGCGGGAAATGACCTTTCAGCGTTGTATAATTCAAGAAAGGAATCTTACCAACTTCAGAATTCCTTCATTTTAAAATTCGCATTCAAAAACGCAAGAAAGGAAAAAAATGTCGAATTTCAGAAAAATCGAAAAAATCTTTACCAACAATCAGCAACACTGGGTCGGCAACGGATTCTACGTCAGGACATATTTCCCGAACCCAGCAGAAGGACTTTCTTTAGACAGGATGTCGCCTTTCGTTTTGCTCGACTATAACGCACCGCGCCGATTCAAAGGGACGAACGGGCAAGTCGGAATCGGTCCGCATCCGCACCGCGGTTTCGAAACGGTCACTTTCGCGTTCGAAGGAAAAATATCTCATGGCGACAATAAGGGCCACACAGGCGTCATCGAACCCGGCGATATCCAATGGATGACAGCTGCGCGCGGCATTCTCCACAAAGAATACCACGAAGCCGAATCCGCAAAACAGGACCGTGTGCTGCACATGATACAACTTTGGGTTAACCTGCCGGCGGCGTATAAAATGGCGGATCCGAATTATCAAGCTATCAAAGCAGACCGGATGGGAAAAATTCGGACTGACGACGGCGGCTGCGAAATTACGGTTTACGCCGGAGACGTCTTCGGAACGAAAGGGCCGGCGACTACGTTTTCGCCAATGAATATTTATAAAGTCAAGCTGGAAAGCGGGAAAACGCTGACGATTCAAGAACCGGTCAATTATAATACCGGGCTGTTGGTCCTTTCGGGTGAGCAGAGCGTCAACAGCGAAAAGACAGTCAAAGGGGCCGATTTCGTCCTATTCGAAAACAACGGGAAACCGTTTGAACTGCGCGGGATATCCGAGAGTTCTGAGGTCTTTGTTCTTAGCGGAGAGCCTCTAAACGAACCGATCGCTGCGATGGGACCGTTCGTCATGAACAGTTATGAAGAAATTCTGCAGGCCAACGCTGATTTCCAAAACGGCGCTTTCGGTCATTCCGATTTCTAATTAAGCGACAGAGATAACGCTGCTCGAACGCTTTGGCGGTTTTCGCGTTCGAGCAATGATACAATAATTACGATCGTCAGCAAACGAACCGCGAAAGAAAATTTTTTTAAGGAAATGAACTGCAACAAAAAAAGATATGAGCGACATGAAAAGGCAGATTGAAAACGCGCGGCAGCGCGAAATCCTGATCCCGTTCGTCCTGATCGCGGTATCGTTCGGATTATTTTTCGCCGCGACTGTCTGGCTTGCCTTCGCCGATCCGAACGCGTTGGGCCGGCTCAGCGACAGCATCGCAACGCTTTTTTTCATCCTGACGACGGTTGCGCTGCTGGCCGGATTCGTCATCAACACCCTGATCATCATCCAAATCGACAAACTGCGCCGGACACTGCCGCTGAAACTTAACGCAGCCAACGATAAAATCCGCGATACGGAAGCGATCATCCTCGACGCGTTAAACAATCTCAGCGCGCCTCTGATCGGACTGATCGCGAATTTCAACGCCGTCATCCGGATCTTCAATCGCGCGCGGACACGCTCAGCCGGCAAGGATGACTCATTTTCGGAGAGTTGACAACATGCAAAACCAAAATTGGAAGAAAAAAACACTGTTCTACGGTGGATTGATCGGCTTGATTACCGGTCTTGTCTCCGCGTTTTTCCGAATCAAGCGCGCCGAGGAAGCGCATAAAACGATCAATTTCAGTTCGAAAGATACGCTTCGCCTCGGCTCGTCCATCTTCGACCTGATCAACCGTCTTTTCTAACCGCTATGAAAATCGCGCCGTTCCTGCCGGTCATACTGGTCGGAAGTTTGCGCCAGGATTATATTATCACGCCGCAGGGATCCGCTCTCGAAGGAAACCCCGGCGGCCATCTTTATTACGCGGCGGTCGGACTGCAGTTCAAAGAAAAGCAGTTCGGCCTCGTTTCGCGGATCGGCTCAAATTACCCGGACGAAATTCTCGAAAAGTTCCGGTCGATCGGCATCGATACGCGCGGAATTAAAAGGGTTCAGGAAGCGATCGATCACCGTTTCTTTATTCATTACGACGCCAACAACGAAAAAGACTTCGCCCATCCATTAGCGCATTTCGCCGCCGAACGGCTCCCGTTACCGAAAGAACTCCTCGGTTATATATATAAATCGCCGCCCTTCCGTCAACTTGACCAACGCGGACCTGAAACGATCGTATATCGCGATATTCCGGAAGATTACCTTGACGGAACGTTTATCCATTTCTGCCCGCACGATTTCCTGACCCATACGCTCATACCGCAAAATTTCCGCAATCAAGGGATCAAGCGCATCATGCTGCGCGCAAATCCTGATTATATGATTCCCCAATTCCTCCCGAAAATGTCCTCGCTTCTAATCGGACTCCACGTTTTTTTTTGCGATGAAAACGACCTGACAACGCTGTTTGCAAATTCTTCTGTTACGCGCTTCGAGGACCGGCTGCGAACGCTCTGCGAAGCCGGCGCGGAGGCGGTTCTCGTCTTTCGAAAAGACGAGGTCCATCTATACGATTCGAGACGCGACGAATCGCTTCGTCTAAAATTCAGCTCCGCGCGAAGCTGGAACCGCACCGGGCTTAAGGACGCTTTCACGGGCGGATTTATCGGCGCTTTCGCGCAAACCTACCAGTTCCCGGCGGCGCTCGCCGGCGGCGCGGCGGCGGCGTCCTTCGTCGCCGAATCGTTCGATCCGGCGTATGCGCTGGAAACGATACCGACATTATTCGAAGCGCGTTTAAAATACATGACGGATCAGGTAGAGAAAATCCAGCCGGTTATAGAATCGCGACGTTGGCGCCGAAACAAGTAACCGGCGTCTAAAACAAATAGACTCGGCACACAATCCGCCGGAATCGATTAAAATTAAATTACTCAAGTATAAAACTTTTTTGAAGGCTGAAACGTATATAGATGAGTGGGGAAAAAAACAAATCGCAAGGGGAGAAATAAGTCATGAAAAGAATTGCCAAACTGTTTTCAGGAATCGTTATCGGATCTATCGCCGGAATCGCCGCTATATTCATTTTCTCGCCGAAAAAACGAACCGAATGGTTTGACGAAATTCAGGATCGAACGCAGGATGTTCTCTCGGAATTCAACAAAGCCGCTGAAGAATACAAAAACGAGATGAAGAGCGAACTCGAAGAGCGGCGGAACGGCTAACCGTCAGTCGCGGAACGCAATCTCAACGGCGAAATTTCCCGCTTCCCGGGAAATCCGACTCATCGCCGTTAAAGCGAAAATACAATCCGAACCCCTATCGGACGCAAAATCACAGACAAATTGAAAAGGAGCGCCGGCAGCGACCAAATCTGCCGAATAGACCGCATCCTTTTTATTTTCCGAAAGCGTCCTCCGGATAACGCCGAACGGCAGCGGGGTTCGGTTTTTCGTAATCCTGAACCCGTCGCTTATCCAGCCCGACCCTCCCGCTTCAGCGGAATCGAAAAAATCGAGCGCCTCGATCCGAATATCGTCCAACATCACGCCGTCGCCGCTTACAGCTTGATCCGTGATGGTCTCAAATTTCAGCGCGATCCGTTCCCCGGCGAAGGCGCTGAGATCGACCGAAATCTCGCGCCAGCCGCCGCTCCGTCCGGTCAATCCGTTGCCTAAATTAAAGCCGGAACGGTTTTCCGAACTCCCGCCCGCGAGCGGAAGCGTTTCCCAACTTACGCCCTCGTCGCGCGAAACCGACAGGTAAAAATAATCAAACGCATCTTCGAGATCGTAAACGATCCAAAAATCAAGCCGGATCGGATTCTCCGAATCCGGAAGCGAAAAGAAGCGCGTTAACGCGGCGGCGCTGTTATTTTCCGCGCCGGACCAGAAAACCGCGTTTTCATCATTCTCAGCAGTCCGATCCGGGAACGCGACGATCGGCGCTTCCGGGTCAAACCTCACGGTAACCAACGCCGAGCCGGCGGGACAGTCGAGATCGTAATAAACGGCGCCGTACGGTTCGGTTGACCCCGAAATACGCCCCGTTTCGCAAGGGAGCGGTTTAACCATCTCCGCCAGACTTACGGCCGGAACCCGCGGGAAGGAACGGTAACCGACGTCCTTCCGTTCCCGGCGCGCCAAAGCCAAATTCGCCTGGAGCCAACCCAAATAAAGCTCGTCGGCGGAAAACCGGATCCCTTCCCGCGTCAGCGCTTCGTCCAACCCGTCGAATCCGTTCGACTGCGCTTCCCCCCAAGGGAGGAGGAATCCGAGTCCGAGACGATCGACGATATATTTCGTAAACAGGTAGGTCGCGCCATAGCTGGGCAGCGCCGACGGCTCCGTCCGCCAGACCGTCAGCGACGTATCCGGATTGCGGAAAAACGCCGCTTCGTAGGCGTCGCTGAACCGTTCGCCGGCCAGCTCTTCCGCGAAACCGGAAAAGCCTTCGTCGAACGGCGAACCTTCGTTCGCGTCATGATGGAAATGGATCATGTGCTGAAACTCATGCGCCAACGTATTCACGATCCGCTCTCCGCCGAAACGCAGCAGCGAATCGCTCAGCAAAATCAATTCCATCCCGTTCGAATACGCAACCTGATCGGGAGGGAAAGAATCGCGCGAGGAAAAATAACCTAAAATACCGATCCCGATTTTATCGGTAACCAACGCGTGAATCCGCGTATCCCCGTCAACGCCGGGCGACGCCTCCCATCCGAAAACTTCATGCATGAACGGATAAACGCGCCGGTCAAAATCGCTCAGCCCCGCCGCAACCGATTCCGATATCAGCTCCGAAACGTCGCAATCCGCCCAAAGCGCCAAATGATCCCCGAGCCAAAGCAGCCGCGCTTCAACGCTGATCGTTTCGGAGGTACTCGATCGGATAACGTAAAACGAACGCGAATCGCCGATCTCGAAAAACGGCGCGTCCGGTTCGGAAACGGATTCCACGATCGCCCACGGGACCGAGCGCGCCGGGAAAATCAGAACCGCGCCGAGACATACGAACAACAGCAGCGCGCGCAAAACGGCAGCTTTCATCGTCTAAACTTCCACAGCGCCGGCATCATCCGGCTCCAGCCACGCCGCCGCGCTCAGCCCGACGCAGATCCAAAGATAAGGCAGCGCGAACGTATCGACGCTGAAACCCTCGACAGTAAACGCGGTCAGGCTGAAAATCGCCATCGAACCGATCGCGCGCTGAAACGCTGAAGCCCGCGCCGTGAGCTGCCGGGCCTGAGCGAATGAAACGGCGATCCAACTCATGAATAACGAAAACCCGACCGCGCCCGTCTCGGCTAAGACACGAATCCAAAAACTCTTGATATTTAATAACGTTTCCGAACGAAAAATCAAGTCGCGAACCTCAACCAGCCGCAGCGCGGCCGGAGACAACGCATCAGGAAGGTAAAAACCGGATTGGCCAAGACCGACCCCGAAAAGCGGCGCATCGCAAAAAACGCGCCAACCGGCATCCCAGTAAACAAATCGGGACGCAAGACTCAGCTTCTCCGCGACGTAAAAAACCGGATCGGCGCGCCCGCTGAGCTGCAAGCTGAATAAATCCCGCATCCGGTAATCCAGCTTCGTCAGCGTCCAAAGAAGCGCAAACGCCAGCAACGGAAGCGCCGGCAGCGCCAGCCAGATTCGGCCGAACCGCTTCCGTTTCGTCAGCCACCGAACGAAGGCCGACGCCAGAACCAGCGCAAACGCCAACAGCCCGACCCGCGACAACGTCAAATATAAGACAAGCGTCCCCAGCGCGAGCAGAACCGTCTCAACCGTCAATCGGCCTTTGCGCCGCTCATGCGCCGTCGTACCGCGCGTTGCCGCCGCCAACCACCACGGCAAATACAGCAGGTTCAGTTGATGGGCCAGCCAGGACGGTTCGAGCGTAAAACCGACGAAACGCTGGCGGAAAAGCGTTCCGACCGAAAAGAACCCCTGAACCTGACGCATCCAATACGGATACCCTTGCCGCGTATACCAAAAAAAAGCCTGAAGCAGCGTCCAAGCCAGGATCGCCGCCCCGCTCCAATTAATCAGGCGCAGCGCCCAACGCTGCCGTTCGCGCGAACGGCAGAACGTCGCCGCGCCCAGAAAAAAACCAAACCCGACCGCGAGCGTCAACGACGCGCTCAGCGCCTGCCGGAACGGCGGCGCATCCTTGTACGCCGGCGCCGCAGTTTCCGGAAGCGGGATCAGAAAACGCAGAAACGTCGCCGCAACCGCGAAGAGAACGAAAAAGAATAGCGCGTCCGCGCTCGGCGCGAAGCGAAGCGTCCCGCGCGCCCAACGCGGCAGGATCCATCCCGCCGATAAAACCGCCAGGATCAGGCCTGACGGCGCGGCGACGACGTCCGATCCGACCAGACGGACGATCAGCGGCATCGACGTTACCGGCAGCAGCACGAAAAAAGAGCCCCACGCAGCGGCAAAGAACCGTTCGATCGTCCGCTCCCGTTTCAGCCCGCTCATAACGGATCGGACTCCGGACGCGCCGCAGCTTTCCCGAAACCGGCGGCAAATAAAACCGCCAGGATCAGCCCAAGCATCAGCCCGCTAACCGTCATGACGCCGCGCCGGCCGTTAAGCCGCCGCGAACGGATCCCGTCAAAATCGGGCGCGCCGAAGCGCAACGCCGGCGAGATTCCGGAACTCAAGCGGTTTAACCGCGAAATTTCCGTACTGAGGCGCTCGATTTCAGCGTCCAACGCCGGACCGCTCAAGTCGCAGCGTTTCGAAGACGGTTCCGCCGCTAAATCCAATCCGCAGCGGACCAACCCGTTCAGGACGTCCTCAGCCGCCTCCGCTTCGAGCGCCGATCTTCGTTTCGCCGCCAGAGCGTTCGCCGTCTCTTCGAGCCAAACATAGACGCCGACCATCGTTTCCGGGTCGTCTTGTCCGCGCCGCGACAGAACCATACGGTCGTTGGTACGCTGAACCGCGGCGCCGGCGCGGAAATCGGAAGGCGAAAGCCCCGTTCGCGCGCTGACCGCGGAAAGGACCTCCGCCGACAGCGCGACATCTTCGCAGACGCCGAGCATCCGATCGACATCCAAATCGGAAAGCGCACCTGTCCGGGTAAAATCGATCGTAATCGCCTGCGTTCCGGTCGCGATATAGGCGGAGGGAAAAAGCGGCGAAAGGAAAAAACCGACGGTCCCGCCGAGAACCGTCAGCGCAGCCGTCAGCCGCCAACGTTTTATCATAAACGGAATGATTCGTTCCATGCCGTAATTATAGTAGAGACCCAACCGCTCCGACGGTTTCAAACGATCCTGTCATGAGCGCCGAAAAAAGAATTAAACGCATCCGATAAGATTCGCAATCGCCCGCCCAATTCTTTGTCATAATCTTTTCCGCAATTCCGCCACTTTATTGAGATAAAGTGTTATAAACGGATACATGAACAAATCACGATCCAGCGCCCACGTTTTCTTCTTTTTTGGCTTTACCAACCGGCTGAAAGCTGTGCAGCACGGGTAGATTTGCTCACCTGAATCGGAAAAGCAACCTCCTGCACAGACAGGAGGTTTTTTATTCCGAGCAAACGATAAGGAGACCCATTATGTCGCAAAAGAAATCTTTAACCCTGTCGCTCGTCGTTCTGACGCTATTGTTAACCGTTTCCGCTTCGCTGGCCCAGGACGCCGCCGAACCGATTAAGATCGGCGTTCTGCAGCTTGTCGAGCACGTATCGCTGGACGCTTCGTATGAAGGATTCGTCGACGCGCTGGCGGAAGCCGGATATATTGACGGAGAAACGATAAGCATCGATTTCCAGAACGCCCAAGCCGATCAGTCCAATATGGTTACGATCAGCGAGCGTTTCGTCAAAAATAAGGTCGACCTGATCCTGGCGATCGCGACGCCGGCCGCGCAGGCGGTCGCCGCGGCGACGACGGAAATTCCGGTTATTTTCACGGCGGTCACCGATCCGGTCGAAGCGCGGCTGGTCGAATCGATGGAAAAGCCGGGGATGAATATTACCGGCGTCAGCGACGCCGGTCCGATCGACGAACAGATCGGACTCTTCCTGACGCTCAAACCGGATATCAAGACGATCGGGATTCTCTACAACTCCTCCGAAGTCAATTCCGAAATCCAGGCCAAGCAGGCTGAGAAAATCGCCGAGGATCTCGGATTAAAAGTCAAGTTCGGAACGGTTACCTCCGTCAACGATATTGAACAGGTACTGCTTTCGATCGCCGGAGAAGTCGAAGGAATTTATCTCCCGACCGATAATACCTTCGCGTCCGCGATGGCGAACGTCGCGAAAGTCACGGAAGAGAAAGGCCTGATCGTTATTGCCGGCGCGCAGGGCATGGTCGAAGAAGGCGGATTGGCGACGATCGGGCTGGATTACTATAAACTCGGCGTCCAGACCGGAAAACTGGCCGTCCGCGTGCTGAACGGCGAAGCCGATCCGGCGACGACGCCGGTCGAGCTGCTCGAAGATACCGACCTGCTGATCAACCTGATTACCGCGGAAGCGATCGGATATACCTTCTCGGAAGAACTGATGAACTCGGCCGACATCATCATAAGCGAGGCCGACGTTATCCCTTACGCGGAATAGGCGAAACGAAGCGGCGGGGTCCGGTTCGCGCCCTGAACGGTTCGTCCGGACCCGCGCAAATTTATTTAGTTGATCTACTTTAGCGCTTTACACTGTAACACTTTATGGCGGTAAAATAAAAATACGCTTTTTTTCCGTTACAATAAAGCGTACAAGCATTACTCGTTCAAATCTGGAGAAAATTATGAAGAAATTATCCATTCTACTTATCCTCGTCTTCTGCTTCGCCGTATCCGCCGCGTCTTCAGTTTTCGCCGACGACGTCATTCAAATCGGGGTCCTTCAGCTCGTTGAACATCCCGCCCTTGACGCCGCTTATCAGGGCTTCATCGACGGTCTTGCCGAAGCCGGTTTCGTCGACGGAGAAAAAATCGAGATCGACTTCCGCAACGCGCAGGCCGATCAGTCCAATTTAATGACGATGAGCGAACGCTTCGTAAAGAATAACGTCGACCTGATCCTCGCGATCGCCACCCCGGCGGCGCAATCGGTCGCATCCGCGACGAGTACGATTCCGGTTCTCTTTACCGCCGTTACCGATCCCGTCGCCGCCCGCCTCGTCGAATCCTGGGAAAAACCGGGGCTGAACGTTACCGGCGTTTCGGATATCGGCCCGATCGATAAACAGATCGAACTCGTCAAGGAACTTCTTCCCGACGCGAAAGTCTTAGGCGTTATCTATAATTCATCCGAGGTCAACTCCGAAGTTCAGGCCAAACAGGCGGAGGAATACGCGAAAGAGATGGGTCTGGAAGTTGAATTCGGGACCGTTACTTCGGTCAACGATATCGAACAGGTTGCGACGTCGTTAGCCGGGAAATGCGACATTATTTACGTCCCGACCGATAATACAATCGCGTCGGCAATCCCGAACCTCGTTCAGGTCGCTCAGGAGAAAGGCCTGCTGATTATCGGCGGGGAAGAAGGCCAAGTCGAATCCGGCGCAACCGCGACGATCAGTATCAGCTACTATAAACTGGGGCTGCAGACAGCCGCGATGGCGGTCAAGATCCTGAACGGCGCGCTCCCCGCTGAGACGCCGGTTGAGAAACTTGAAGATACCGACCTGGTCCTGAACCAGAAATACGCGGATGAAATCGGCTATGAATTTCCGAAGGAACTGGTTGACGCCGCCGCGACAATTTTCTAAGCGGCTATTCGCGAAGAATATATAGGCGCGTGTATCAAAACGAATTCTATCGCAACGAAATACACTCGCTTATTTGTCAGCGCATTGTGATCCCCTAAGACCTTTGGTCAAATAGGGGGGGATCCATGCGCTGACTTTGAATCATTTTATGTGGAGGGGGGGATTTCCGGGCGGAAATCCCCTCCGCGCTCTCCGCCCCCTGTTTTTCAAGTCGTTCACAAAAGCCGCGGCATCATTCGTGCGAAATCAAAAAAATGCTTTGGCAATATACTTAAACATATTTTGGATTTCCGACTTTGGATACGGCCGCTTGTTTTTGACGAATACGCAGCGCGGGACGTTAAATAAATCCGCTTATCCTTCCGCGTCTTCAGGACGATCGGGAATATGAAACGAATCAAGATCGCGCGCGACAACCGTATTCGGGAAAACCGCCGCAGCCTCGCGCAGAATATCGCGGTCACGGTAACGGCGCGAAACATGGGTCAGAATTAAACGGCCGACGTTTCCGTCTTTCGCCAACTGCGCGCTCATGCGCGCCGTCATATGGGAATACTTTTTCGCCATCGCCGCGTCTTCCTCGAGATACGTCGCCTCGATTACGAGGGCGTCGGACCCCGCGACCGACGCGCAGAGCGGTCTCGGATCGCCGCAGTCGCCGACAACGGTCAGAACAGTTCCCGGGATTTCAGCGCCTAAAACGTCTTCGCCGTCGATCCGCCGTCCGTCAGGCAAAGTCACCGATTTTCCGGCCGCCAATTCGCGCCGCCAGGGTCCCGGCGGAATCGAAAGCGCTTCCGCCCGTTCCGGGAGAAACGGACGGCGGCTCTTACGTTCGAAGCGGTAACCGAACGAATCGGTCCCGCGATGCAGGACGGGGAAACAAGACAGACGAAAATCCGCCGTCTCGATCAGCGTGCCGCCTTTCTCGATAACATGAAAATGAATCGACGCGGGGACGCGCGTCCCGCGGCAGACGATCCGCGTCACCAAATCCGAAACACGCTCGATCGTATCCCGTCCGCCGTAAAGATCGATATCTTCGATCGATTCCCAGCGGATAATCGTCGAGAGTAATCCGGCGACGCCCAAAATATGATCCAGATGACCGTGAGTCAATAAGATTTTATTTAAATTCCGAAAACCCAACCCGGACAGGAGGATTTGCCGCTGCGTTCCCTCGCCGCAATCGACCAGAAAACGAAAATCGCCATAGCGAACCATTAGCGAAGGCAGCGAACGCTGAATCGAAGGCGCCGACGCCGAAGTTCCGAAAAAAGTTAAATCAAACAACGAACAAAGTCTCTACTTTCCCGAACCGAAAACCCGGTTCAATTCGGAAGAATTTTACCAGAAATGATCCGGTTTCCGCTCGCGATCCGCGCGAATTCGGCCGAACGCAGGAACCGTCGATCTGTCCTTTCGAATAACGCTAAAAAATGGGGCCGGACAGCGGAATAGATTCCGGCAAGATCCGCCACGTCATCGGAATTCCCAAGACCTTGCGCGCAGCGTTGAATTCAGCTACAATGTAAATTGGGCAGCGGCTTTCGGGTGACCCCCTCATCCGGAATGTCCGGATTGCCCACTTTTTTATTCCGAGCCGATCGCCCGCACGATCTACCGAAAGCTACCAAACGCCTTCCTCCGTTTTGAAGCGCAGGAAGCGGCGCCAAAAACCCAAACGGTAATACGTCGCGACAAACACGCTGCAAAGCGTCCAGGCGATCGCGATCGACAGGAAAACCATGCGGTAATCCCGTTTGATCGAGACGAGCGTATACGCTAACGAAACGCGGATGACGACGTTGCAAGTAAAACTCGCCATCAGCGGGGCGACCGAATCGCCCATGCCGCGGACCGCACCGCTCAATACGACATACGTATTGACAAGAACGTAACCGATCGAAAGGATGCGCAGGATCTCCGAACCGACGCGCATGACGTCGGCGTCTTTCGTAAACAGGAACATCAGATTATCGCCGAACATGAAAATCAACGCCGCCAAAACGAGCGTTACGCACTGACTCATCCAAAGCGTCTCGCGGATTCCCTGCTGAGCGCGCGTCAGTTTTCTCGCGCCGATATTCTGACCGACGAACGTCGTGATCGCGATCGCGAACGAGTTCATCGGCAGCATGACGAACTGATCCATGCGCGTTACGGCCGAATACGCCGCGATAACGGTGGATCCGAAACTATTGATCAAGTTCTGCTGAAGCAGGAATCCGATCGAAAAAATTGACGTTTGCATCCCGGCAGGGAAACCGATAGCGAAAATACGCTTCCCCAGCGTCCAGTTCAGCCGCTGACCTTTCAGATTTATATCATATTGACGCTGCTTCCGAATCAGGTGAATCAGCGTCAGAATCGCCGCGACCGTTTGAGCGCTGACCGTCGCCCAAGCCGCGCCGTCGATCCCCATGCCCCATCCGAAAACAAACAGGAACAGCAGTCCGATATTGACTAAATTGGAAATAATCAAATAGACAACCGGGAAAAACGAGTCGCCGATCCCGCGTAAAATTCCCGACAGGATGTTAAATAGAAACATGGGCAGCAGCCCCATAAACATAATCCGCGTATACAGCGCCGCCATCCCGATTATATTATCCGGCGTCCCGATCCAGCCTAACAGCGTCCGCGAGATCAGGACGCCGATAAACGTCGTAACGACGCCGCCGATCAAGGTCAAAAACAAAGAGATCAGAATCGACTGGTTCAGCCGCTGACGGTCGCCGGCGCCGAAACTCTGGGAAACGACGACGGTCGCGCCGGTAGATATCCCGGTAAACAGCCCGATCAGCAAGTTATTAATCGGATTAAAGACTCCGATCGCCGCCAGCGCCTCGCTGCCGACATGATTGCCAAGGATCGCGGCGTTAACCGTGTTATACAGCTGCTGAAAAATATTACCGACAATCAGCGGGGAACAAAAAATCAGAACATGCCGCAAAGGCGCGCCTTCCAACATCGAATGGGTCGTTTTTCTCATATTCAGATGCATCGACTTTTTCTCCCTTTTTAACGCCCGATCGTCGTTCTATTTAATTTTGAACCGGCGCCGCCGGAACCGTTCAGCTCTCCATAACCGGCAAATCGATAATCGTCGTCCAGAAGAACGCGATTACGCTCAATAAATAGCGCAGATTTTCCGCGTAATCTTCCGCGACAAACGGCATATTAACCTGATTCAAAATTGATTCCGACTTTTTATTCGGAGAAAACATCGCTTCCAAGCGGCCTTTGAAGTCCAGTTCCTTTTGCTGAAGGCCGTAGGTAAACCGCTGAGATATTTTTTTCTCCGTTTCGAACGAACGGATATCGTCTAAAGTCAACGGACGGTCAAAGTCAAAACCCGGCGCGACGGAATAAACCGCTTTACGCTGACGCTGCGGCTGATAATGAGCGAAACCGACGACCGTCCCGCCGGCGTCGAAAATCCGGTTCGGATAATTCGTCTTAAATCCGAAAAGACGGTTTTTCGGCGTCAGAACCTCGAGCGATCCCAGCTCCCGGTCGTCGCCGTCGAAAAGCCGAACCCGTTTCGCGTTCAAATTCCGCTTCGCGTTGACGACGGTCTTCTTCGCGTCGTCTTCAGCGATAAAATGACCGTAAATTTCTTCGGGATGATTGATATCCGGGTTGAACGGATTATATTTCGCGATCAGGAACGCGCCGCGGGCCTTGTATTGCGCCGGCTGATCGTAAACGTAAGGGCTGACAAACGAAAAGCCGTATTGATGGAACGTGTCGGAGAAATGAACGATACGATTGACCGTACCTTCTACCGGAAAACGAATTGAATTAAAATCGATCATGAGTTTTTCCCGTTTTTCTGAAGATCATTATTTCTGGATTTGATTATAACCCCGAAAAACGAACGGATAAATTCGGCGTGCTGACTGCATGCCGGAAACGATTTTCGCCCGTCCGGGCTAAACGTCCGTCATACCGATTGGCTTGAACCTTGCACAATACGAATCGAATAAGCCGAAACGCCGCGGGCAGCGCTTCCAAGGCCAAAGCTTAACCATGTTGGAGGCTTAACGATCCGTTGTTCAATATCAATATTCTTCCGATTCATCTCGTTTACGGGCGGAACCTGGGCGACCTTCCCGGGTTAAAGGTTCATACCGCGCCGAAAAACGCGGAACGAACCCGCGCGAACGATCTGTTTATCTCGCTGATTTCGATCGAAAACGGGAAAGTCAGCGCAGAAACGCTCGCATCCTGGAACGCGCTGATCGCCGAAAATTATTTCAAGGCGCGCGGTTCGTTTACGATGGGATTCACGGCGGCGGTTCGCGTCTTTGCGGCGTTCATCGCGAAAGAATTCAGCGGGCGCGAAGCGCCGAAAATCTTCCTGAACCTGGCCGTAATCCGCGACCGCGTCATGCTGATCGGCCACTCGGGTCCGGTAACGACGACCGTCGTCTGCTCGGATCACGTAAATAATTTTTCCGACTTATCCTCCGAAGGATTAAACCAGTCGACGGAAGGGCTGCGTTATTTTCAGATCGAACTTCATTCCGGCGATATTATCTTTATGTCGCCCTTCGTCCCTCCCGGCTGGACAAACCAATCGATCCTCGAAGCGATGAGTTCATCGCCGCTGAACGTGATTCGTTATCTGTTGGATCAGGCAAACGGGAATCTGGAATGCGCAGTTATTCAAGTCAAAATCGGTCACGGCGAAATCAACTACCGCGTTAAAGCGCCGCTGATCGCCAAGGTTGACCTCGGCGCAGACGCGGACGAAGAAAAAATTTATAAACCTACGCCCGACGAATTCCGCGAAATCGAAAAACGAATCCGCAGCGCAGAAGAAAACAGCGGCCCGCGGGCCGATTCCCCGGCGCAGGTCGAGCCGAAATCCGGCGCGCGTCCGCTCTTCCGGTTAAGGATCCCCGTCGACCCGTTCCCGTTTTCGGTTCCGAAAAAGAGCGAAAGCGAACGGGAAAAGGAGCGCCGCGAACAGCTTGAAGAGATGGGCAGGGTCAAAATTCCCGTATTTATCGGCGAGTCGGAACGGCGCGAAGAAGACGATACCGATAAAACGCCGAAACGCGACGCGGACGAAAAACCTCTCCCGGCTCAAAGCGCGCGCGAACGGGTTCGGACCAGTCGCGCCGAACGGCGCAGCGAAAGAGAAGATTCCGCAAACAGCGCAAAAGAACGGAAAAGCCGGAAACGATTCCCGATCCGGCGCGTCTTAACCGTTCTTTTACTCTCGATTCTGATTCCGCTTATCGTCGGAGCCGGACTCGTCGGACTTTACGTTTCCCGTTCGAATCGGAGCGCTTACCGCGTCAACCTAAGCGGCGCGCTTTCGACCGCGAAAGTCGCCGCCGCCCAAACGGATCCGACGCTGCGGCGCGTATCCTGGGAAAAAGTTCTCGAATACCTGGACGAAGCGAAAAAATACGGATCGTCAAAGGCGGAAAAAGAACTTCGCGCCCAAGCCAAAGAATCGCTCGATAAACTCGAAAACGGCGCCCCGATCCGCTATTATTACGGATTAGCGTCGCTCCTCCCGCCGGGAACCAACCTGATTAAGCTTGAAGCCGCCGGCCGTTTCCTGTACGGCCTGGACGAAACGACGGGGGCCGTGCTGCGTTTTACCCGCAGTGAAACCGGATTCGCCGCGGATCCGGCTTTCAGCTGCCGTCCCGGGACGTATTCGTCTTTCAGCGCGCCGGAAGATAAAGAACCGATCAGCGTCGGGAAACTGGTCGACTTCGCCGTTTTGCCGATTGAGAACGCGCTCGACCGGCTCCTGATCGGCGTCGACCGGAACGCGAACTTACTCTACTGTTCCCAGAATTTATCCGGCGCGGCGGATTCAATCGAATCGCCAGACGAAGGCTGGGGCGCGGTTCGGGCGGTTCAATTTGAAAATCGCCGCCTGTATTTGCTCGATTCCGAAAAAAACGCGATTCAAAGCGTCCCGTATATCGGGAAAGCGGGCGTCGGCCTGATACCGGAAACGTACTTCGGAACCCAAGGCCCGCCGCTCTACGATGTCGCCGACTTCAAGATCCTCAATACCGACGTTTATCTGCTGCGCGAGAACGGCGGATTGATTTCCTGCGATTATAAAGGGTATGTCCCGGTCTGTTCCTTCGCCGATTCGTTCAGCGCGGCCGACGGAAATCGAACGATCCCGATTATCGATCGCGGACTCTTCAGTATCCGCGTTAACGACGCTCCCGACACGTCGCTGTACCTCTTTGACCGAGACAGCCAATCGATCGTCAACGTGACGCTGAAATTGAATCTCGTCCGTTATATCGTTCCGGACCGCTTCCGCAGCGACTGCGTCGACGAGATCGCGACGGCTTTCGTATTTTTCGATCGGAGCACGCCGGTTTGGGCAGCGGGCGACCGCCTTTTCGTCGGGACGCTCCCCTGACGAGCCGCTCGAAGGGATCAAACCGCAAAACGTTTTTCGGAAACGCCGCGGCCCCGCCGTTATAAAAAAAGACCGCGCCGATCATGCGTTTCCTGAACGGCGCGGGCAAATCATTATGATAACGTGCGCGGGCAAAAATAAACGTTATCCGATTTACGGTACAAAGATATTGTACTCAAATTCACAGAAAATTTCCTGATCATTTTTGAGCGCGTACCGCGAAGTATGTTTCCCGTCGCCGACCAGATCGTCCGGCGCGACCATAACGATCGAAAAGTCGACGACTTCCTCCGGCTCGATTTCGCTCCGCGGCATCGCGTACGCGTACGTCGGGGTCTTTTCCGCTTTCAAGCCGGAGACCCATTCCATCATGACTTCGTTCCCCCAGGGCTTCGTCCCCGTGTTGCGGATTTGGATCGTAAAATTAAATTCCGCGCCGCGGCTGAATTCGCCGTAAAAATAAGGGCTTAGCAGCGTCGTCTCACAATCGTAACCGGACGGGTTCGGCGTTCGCGTCGGCGTCGGCGTCGGAGCGGTCGTTCCTTCCGGACGCGGCGTTATCGTCGGGAAGTTCGCCAACCCTTCAAGCGCCTCGACACGCTTGCTCAGCGCTTCAATTTGCGCCTTAAGGACCGCGTTTTCGATTTCGAGTTTCGAGATACGATCCTCCAGGATTGCCGCGACTTGCTGGCCTATTTTATCCAAATCGACCGTCAGCGGTTCATAAATTTTCCCTTCGCTTTGAACCGTCGATTCATAGATTGTGCCTTCCGGCTGCGCGTAGCTGGAAAAACCGGCGCTGAGCGCGATCCAAATCAAAATCAGCGCGACGGCCGTCAGCTTTTGTCTTCTCATTGATGACCTCCTTCTTCGGACGAACCTAACGTCCGTACCTTTAAGTTTACTAGAAATATTCCGGCGGCGCGAATCGGACCGCCGCTCCGTTTCAGCGCCAAACAGTTAATTTTGCAAAAAATCACGAATTTCAAACCTTTCGCGCCTTTTTCTCATATTTCAGCTTAGAATAATTTCATCGCTTTATCCTATTAGCACAATGAAGGAGCTTGTAATGAAAAAGTCATCAATTTGGCTGATTATGCTGTTAATTCTAACGGCTGTCGTGTTTGTCGGTTGCGCCGGTTCCAAATCCGAAGAGAAGGTAACGTATCGAGTCGCGACGGATCCGGTCTGGCCGCCGTTCCAGATGATCGACGAGGAAACGAAAGAAATTACCGGATTCGAGACCGACTTAATTAAAGAAATCGGCGCCGTCGCCGGCTTCGACGTCGAATTCGTCAACGTCAATTTCGACGCGCTCATCCCGGGAATCGGTTCCTGTCAATATGATATCGCCGCTTCGACAATTACCGTTACCGATGAACGAAAAGAAAAGATGCTCTTTACGGACACGCTCGTTAAAATCGGCCAGATTATGACCGTCGCCGAAGACTCCGAGCTGGTAGAGAAAACCGATTTCGCCGGATTAAAAGTCGGCGGTCAGACGGGTACGACCGGCGCGATCATGGCGCAGGATTGGGAAAGCGAAGGCGTCAGCGTCTACCGCGGCTACGATTCGATCGATTTAGCTTTTCTCGACGTCAAAAACGGTCAAATCGAAGGCGTTTTATCGGATAATACGATGGCCGAAAGTTATGTCAAGAAATTAGGCGGGCTGAAAATCGTCGGACCGTTATACTCGGAAGAAGAAATCGCGATGGCGGTCTGCAAGAACAAACCGGATATCGCGGAGAAAATTAACCAAGCGTTGAAAACGCTGCGCGATAACGGGAAGTTCGAAGAATTATACAATAAGTACTTTACCGCCGAATAAAAAGGATAAAAGCGACCGGGGAATCATTCCCCAAGGGCAAGCGAAGAAAAACGGCGCCTGGACATATTCATCAAACTGGGCGCCGTTTTTTAGACGCAGCGGCGTTACCGCATAATTATTCAGGACAAACAGGCCAACGCGTCCAAAACTCGGTATAATGACACCGTTCTAAATTCGCAACAGGAGCAACAAGACATGAAAAAAGGGATCCTTACCGCGCTTATTATTATTGCTGTCTTCGCGATTATCGCCGGCGTCTGGTCGCTGACGCAGCCCAAAGAGATCGTTTACCGCGTCGGGACCGAACCGACCTGGCCTCCGTTTGAAATGATCGACGAGAGTACGAAGGAAGAAACCGGATTCGATATCGAGCTGATAAAAGCTGTCGCCGCGGCGCAGGGTTTTAAAGTTGAAATCAACAGCACCGGTTTTGACGCGCTGATCGCCGGAATCGCCAACGGGGCGTACGATATCGGCGCGTCGGCGATTACGATTACCGAAGAGCGCAAGCAGAAGATGAATTTCTCCGAGCCGTATATCGCGATCGGCCAAATCATGACGGTCGCAGAAGATTCGGAGCTCGCCGATTTAGCCGATTTTTCGGGAAAGGTTATCGGGGCCCAGATCGGGACGACGGGCGCAATCTTAGCCCAGCAATGGGTCGACGAGGGCGTCGGCCCGACGGAGCTTAAAGGCTACGATACGATCGACTTGGCGTTCCTTGATTTGAAAAACGGCCAGATTGCGGGCGTTCTCGCCGATAACACGATGGCTGCCGGATATATCGAGTCGCTGGGCGGATTAAAAACCGTCGGAGAACCGTACTCGTCCGAGGAACTCGGGTTCGCCGTCGCGCCGGGGAAAGAGGACCTGCTGAAATTGATCAATGACGGGATTCAAAAAGTCAAAGACAGCGGCGAATATCAGAAATTATTCGATAAATATTTCGTCAATCAGGATTAACGAATCGCCGCCGGTTAATAAGACGAAAAACGGGATATTTCCTATCAGGAAAGTCCCGTTTTCATTTTTAACCCGGAACGAATCAGAACGCCAGCGGCGGAATCCGCAGCGACAAACAGCTTAATCCGCCGTCCTGTTTTCGGAACTCGCTGACCTGGATCGTTTTGACCTTGAAACCGGCGGCGGTCAATTTCGCCTGGGTCCGCGGGAATCCCTCAGGAAACAGGATGACGTCATTCAGACGGATACAATTCGCCGCATAATCCTCCTCCGGATCGACAACAATTCGGCGGTACGACGCGAACGCCGGATGCGCCATGATCGCTTCAAGGCCCATAACCGTGTTGTCGCCGATATACGTCATGCCGGTTTTGAGATGAAGCAAGCCGTCGATTTCCAAAATTGAAATCAAATCATAGCTAAAACCATACTTCGTAACGATCGCCGCCAACTGATCCGCGCCGGCGCGATTTGTCCGCCGGGAACAGCCGATAAAGAAATGATTCTCCGCGCGGCAGATATCGCCGCCTTCCAACGTCCCCGGCGCTTCGATCCGTTCGACGCGGCTGCCGTAAATCTCGCGGATCGTCTCTTCGATATACGCCGGCTCGCCGTTGCGGCTCTTGTCGGACGGATTCGTCAAGATCGCGACGCGGTCGGTTACGATCGCGGGATCTTCTACGAAACAGCTATCCGGGAAATCAGCCAACTCCGGCAAAACTTTTACCGGGATGCCCAACGCCTCGATCTCGGCGATATACGAGCGATGCTGCGATTTCGCTAACGCGACGTCCGCTTTCCCCATCAAGCCGGGAGTTAATCCCTTCCAAAACGACTCCGACGGCGTTCGAACGATTACGCGTTCAATTTCTTTCATGAGTTAAAACCCTTTCTTGACGCAGGTTAATTTCCTATCCTATCATATCACTTTTTTGCATTCGCCATGTTGGCATATCGCCTAACGAAACGATTTTGCGGGAAAACGAAATGGACATCCGATCCGCAATCCGCGCTTAAAAACGAACAAGGCTGCCTAGCAACCTTGTTACATTTAAAGGCAGCCCTGTTACAAAATCTTGCTTAAGAATTGTTTCGTCCGTTCTTCTTTCGGATTCGTAAACAGTTCGTCGCGCGGCGCTTCCTCGACGATCCGGCCGGAATCCATCAGGACACAGCGGTCGGCAGCGCTGCGAGCGAACCCCATCTCATGGGAAACGACGACCATCGTCATCCCCTCTTTCGCCATCTGGACCATGACTTCGAGAACCTCCTGGATCATCTCCGGATCAAGCGCGCTCGTCGGCTCGTCGAAAAGCATAATCTTCGGGTCCATCGCCAGAGCGCGCGCGATCGCGACGCGCTGCTGCTGGCCGCCGGAAAGCTGGAGCGGATAAGCCGACGCTTTTTCGTAAATGCCGACTTTATCAAGCAGCGCCAACGCTTTCGTTTCCGCTTCTTCCGCCGAACGTTTGCGAACGATCCGCTGCGCAAGGACGACGTTTTCAAGAACGCTTAGATGCGGAAAGAGGTTGAACTGCTGGAAGACCATGCCGACCTCCAGCCGCAGCGCGTTAATATCTTCATGATGCGTAACCGACAGCCCGTCGACGATAATATCGCCGTCGTCGATCTTCTCCAAGCGGTTAATACTGCGCAGGAGCGTAGATTTTCCCGAGCCTGACGGGCCGATAATCATAACGACTTCGCCGGGAAAAATATCGAGCGATACGCCGCGCAGCGCCTGAATATCGTTCTTGAAATACTTATAGACGTTCCGGATCTGGATAATCGGTTCGTTAGCGGTTTTCATCGGTTATTTCTCCAATTTCGTCTTATTCTCGACAATTTTGGCAATCCGCGCCGAGATCAGCGTCATCAACAGGTACAGCAGCGCGATCATCAGCCATGTTTCAATCGGCATAAACGTCGTCGACATGAATTCGCGGCCGCGGCGGGTCAAATCGGCAACCGCAACAACCGAAACCAGCGACGAGTCCTTGAGCAGCGAGATAAACTCGTTTCCGATCGTCGGCATAATCGTTCGGTAAGCCTGAGGCAGGATCACGGTTCGCATCGCCTGCGCCTTGGTCATTCCCAACGATCGCGCCGCTTCCATCTGACCGACCGGGAGAGACTCGATCCCGGCTCGGACGATCTCCGCCATATAAGCGGCATAGCAAATCGAAATTCCAATAATCGCCATCATGATCGGATTCGCCAAATACTGTTGGAAAGGGCGGAAATTCAGCGCCGCGCCGATCCGAACGACGATCGCCGGAAAAGCGAAATACCAGACCAGGAGTTGGACCAGGAGCGGAATACCGCGAATTACCTCGACGTAAACCGACGTCAAGCCATAAACGAATTTATTTTTTGAAACGCGTCCCAACCCGCAGATCAGACCCAAAACCATCGTCAGCAGGAACGTCGAAATCGTAACCAAAATCGTTACGATCACGCCGTCCTGGACAAAACTCAGGATACGCGCGTAGGGATCCGGATAAAGCGAGACCAGAAGAATGATCCCCAGGAAGACGACCGCGACCAGTCCCCACCATGCGTCGATCGCAGAAAGTTCGCCGGCCTGAGGAAGTTTCGCAATCTTGCCGGCGATCAGCTCGCTCGCGTCATTTTTCGTTTTGTTGCTCATGCTTATTCTCCATCACGCGGTCAAGAACGGCATCCGTACGCCGCGCCGCTTTTATTAATTAAACCGATTCCGGGACAGGTTTACAAAATTTTAGCATACCCGCTCCGCCGCATCGGACAGAACCGCCAAGTTGTATGATAAATACGTGAAACGAATTTAACCGGCCGCGCCCGCCTTTAACGCCTCGAGTTCCGCGGCGAACGTTTCAGCCGTCTTTTCCCGCGAAAAGTCGGCGCGAACCGCCGCCCGGCCGTTCCGACCCATCGCGGCGCAAAGCGCCCGCTTCCCTTCTAATTCGATCAGCGTTTCCGCCAACGCCGCCGCGTTTCCCGGCGGAACGAAAACGCCCGCTTCGTACCGCTCGACGAGCGTCCGAATCACGCCGTCAATCTGGCAAACGACGGCTTTCCCCGCCGCCATAAAATCGAAAACTTTATTCGGATAAGTCGTCGTAAATTCAGGGATCGCTTTCAAAATCGCCAGTCCGACATCCGCGGCGGCGATCAACTCGCTTATTTCCGCTTTCGAAACCGGAGGAAGAAAAAAGACGTTGGTCAGATTTCTTTCCGCCGCAGCTTCCATCAGGCGCGGTTTATCTTTTCCGCTTCCGACAAAAACAAACCGAATCCGCGGATTCTTATCCAGAACGAGCGCGGCCGCCTCCAGCGCCGTATCCAAATCGTTCGCCGGTCCATGAGCGCCCGTATACATCGCGACAAACGCGGAGCATGCCCGCCACGGCTCGTTCCGATAGCGCGTTCCGCCGTCCGCCGCCGCGAACATCTCCGCGTCGGCGCTGTTCGCGACCAGGGACGCCGTTTTGCCGCTGATTGTTCGGATATGCGGAATGAATCCGGGCGAATTGACGATAATCCGATCGGCATGGAGGTAGAGGAATTTTTCAAGCCGGCGCGCCGCATGGATCATCAGCGGATTCGTCAAGACGCCCATTCCAATCGCGAAATCCGGCCAGAGGTCGCGGATTTCGAGCAAAAAACGCGCGCGCTTGCACCGCGCCGCCGCCCAAGCCGCGAACGCCTGAAACAAATTCGGCGACGTTCCCCAAACGACGTCAATATCCCGAATCCCTAACGCCAGCTGAAACGCCGAAAACATGAACGAAAAAAAAGCGCCGAGCCGCCGGACAAAACCGCGATGCAGCCCCGACGACGTTCGCGCGTATACGATTTGAATTCCGTCAACCGTCTCGGTTTCCGTCTTCCCGCGTTTCGCCTCGCCGGTCAGATAACTGATCGGAGAAGCGATAATCGTGACGCGATAGCCTTTTTTAACCAAGCGGCGCGCCAATTCGAAATGACGCGTTCCGCCGGCTTCGCCCGTCGTTACAAAAGCTTGATGAATGAGCAGAATATGCACAAGCAGACCCCTCTATTTCGATTCTAATTTCCCAAACTCCGATTCGTGGCCGAATCAAGCGGCGGGACGATCCAATCCGAAGTCAAATTCATATCGCCGACACCGACCACGGTAAAAACGAGCGATACCGCCGGCTGAATCGCCGCGTAAACCGGCGAGACCCAACCCATCAGGGCCGTCATCTCGCGCGGAACCGGTTTTAGCGCGCCGATTTCGCGGACAAGTTTTCCGGCGCGGATATACGCGGCGCCGACGCTGATTATTTTTTGGCCGTCCGCGCGCAGACGCAGCGTATAATTCGCCGAAACCGCCTGAATGACGCCGGTATCGATCATGATATCAATCGGTTCGTCAGCGACAAGCCAGTTGATCCGCGCAATCCGCACGGATGACGACTTTGAGCCGATTTCATCAATAACGCGCCAGCCGCGGTCGATTCGGATCAGCCGCCGCTTCGTCGAAACGCCGATATGCCGATACGCGAAATGCTCCGCGGCGAGCCGGTCAGGATCGTTCGCCAGAATCCGCGCCGATTTCCAATCAAGCCATAAAAACTTTCCCGCGTCCGTCATCGGTTCTCGATCATCGATAACGACGCCGTTATGCAGCGCGGCATATTTCAATCGATTCTCAAAACGCGGCGCGCCGTTATACCGGTACGTCCCGGGATCAAGCGTCAGCGCTTTCCCCTCGCGCCAGATCGAAACGTGCAGCTGATCGGCATGAGCCGGACGGTCGCGGCGGAAAGCGACGGCGCGCAGGCTCGCCCAATCCCTCTCTGAATCGATTCTTAGAAAAGTACGGTTAAAATAAGTAGAAAGCGCGGGAACCGCGATCAGGCTTTCCGCCAACGGCCGCGCGTTCAAAATTTCGCCCAACTCATCCCAAGACCCGGACGCGTAAAGCGGGCGTCCGAAAAAGACCCTGGCGCAAGCCTGAAGCGTCGGACGATAATCGGAAAAGTCCGCCCCGAACGCGAAAAGGTTCGCGCCGTCGTTATGACCGACGTTATTCGCGCGTCCCGAAAGCGCGTCAACCTGATCGGCCAAACGACGGATCGTACGCTGCAATACCGGGATCAGTTTTTCCGGCCAGTTCAGCGCGCGCTGCTGAAGCAGCAGATTAACCCAAAGGACAAGCTGCAGCGCCAGACGGTGATAATTTGCGCTGTATTGAACATATTCGCCATCGGGAAGGATTTGCGCCGCCAGCGCGGCTTGAAAATCGCGCCACCCGCGTTCGAAGTAACGGTCGGCGCTCGGCGCGTCGGGAAAAACCGACCCCGCCGTCATCAGACCCGCCGCTTCCGAGAGCCAATGATTATTATTCTGCGCAATCGCGTAATCGCGGGTCGTCAAGATCCGCTCCGCGGCGCAGCGGACGAACCATTCCAGAAGCGGATCGGCAAACGGTTCTCCACCGCGCGAAAAAACCGACGAAGCGAACGAGACCTGAATCAACCGCAGAGCAACTTCCTGCGCGGAAACCGCCTGAACGCCGTTAAAAGGCGGATTTTCCGTTATAAATCGTTCAAAAAATGCGCGGAAGACAGTCGGATAACGCGGATTGCCGGAAAGAAGCCAGGCGCGCGCCAATTCCGACGCCCAACCGAAACGCGCCGGCTCCCAGACATCCTTGATATCCGACGAATCGGAAAAATCGCCGGTTCGGGACCAATGACGATCCGGCGCGGAACGCGGGAAGACGAGCGGCTGCGGCGGCTGCGTTTGGTACGGTCGGTAAAATCCGCCGGCGATTTCGTCGGCAATACGCAGATCGGAACGCGGCTGCAATGCGGACGGCTGCGTTCCGACAATCGGATAAAAGCGCGCTTTGCCTAAGCCCAACCGGATCCGTTTCCCGATCCGTCGCTCGCGAATTCGCGCCCACCCGCTTTTCGCGATCAGGAGATAACGCGCGAAACGGACGCAGCGGCGCAGCCCGAGCGCCGAGAGCGTCTTCAATCCCTTACGAATAATTAGTCACCTCGATTCAAGCTGATTTCCGACAGGCTTTCAAGCGCCGGAATCTGGATCGCGTCTTTTTGCCGAATCGATTCAGCGACGGCGAAAGCGGCCAGCGAAGCCGCGAAAACCTCTTCCAAAGCGATCGGCGCCGCTCCGCCGCCCGCGACCGTTTCAACGAACGCCTTCCATGAGCGGCTATGGCCTTTATTTACGCGGAAAGCGGATTTAAGCTTCCGGATCTCGCCCGCGCTCCAGGTATCCAACTCGCGAAAATCGTTCAAGACCGCGATCCGCCCGCCGCTGAACGCTTCGACGCGCTCTTTCATGTACGAGCGGTCGCCGTTAGCTAAATAGTGGATCGTTCCGAATGAGCCGTCGCTGAGCGTAATCTGGATCGAAACGTTATCGTCTTGATAGCGGCCGCCGTTCGGAAGCGCCAGCGCGTGAACCGAGAGCGGGAGCGCGCCCGTCAGGTATGTCAGAAAATCGATCATGTGGCAGGCTTCGCCGATAATCCGTCCGCCGCCGACTTCCGGATCCTGCGTCCAATGCGTCGACGGGAGATATCCGGCGTTAACGGTATATTGAATCGCGAGCGGCTCGCCCGTTTCGCCTAAAAAGGTTTTCATCTTTTCGGCTAACGGCGCAAAGCGCCGGTTATATCCGACCGTCAGCAGGCAGCCGGGATTTTGAGCCGCGGCAAAATAAACCGACCTGAGTTCGTCGAGCGTCAGCGCTAACGGCTTCTCGCAATAAACATGCTTGCCGGCGTTCAGCGCCCGAACGACCAAGTCGCTGTGCGTATCGTGCCGCGTCAGGATTACCACCGAATTCACATCTGAATCGGATAGAATCGCTTCGGCGTCCGCCGCGACTTTCGCGAAGCCGAACTTCTCTCCCGCCTCGCGCGCCGTTCCGCCGCGTTCCGACGCGATCGCGGTCAGGCTAAGCGGCAGCCCGGGAACATTCATCACCGGCAAAAAGGTAGCGTTCGCATAATTTCCCGCGCCGATAACGCCGACCGAAACGGCCGACGGCTGAAAATCGCGGATAAGCGGGATCGCTTCCCCGCTCGCGGCGTCGCCGGGCTGATTCCCGTAACTCAGGAGGACGCCTAAATACGGCTCGTCGATTTTCCCTTTGATCAGTTCGTAAGCGCGCGCGCCTTCTTCGATCGGAATTCGATGCGTAATGAGCGGCGCGGCGCGTACCAGCCCGCGCGACAACAGCGCGACGAAACTTTCCATGTTGCGCCCTTCGGTCCAGCGCACATACCCGATCGGATAGTCCTGACCTTTTTCCTCGTAAGCCGCGTCGTAACGTCCCGGTCCGTAAGACCGCGATACCATGAAACGAATCTCTTTTTCGTAATAGAGTTTCCGCGGAATATTCAGCCCGACCGCGCCGACCGAAACGACCGTCCCGCGATCGCGGCAGCATTCGCCCGCCAATTCAATCAGTTCGCTTCCTTTTGTCCCGGCGCAAATTAAAACATGATCAAATCCGCGCGCGCCGGCGATCTCGACCGCTTTCGCCTTTACGGCGTCATTCAGGCAGGCGGCGACGCCCAACTCGCGCGCCAGAGCGACGCGCGACTCGGAAACGTCGATGCCGAGTGTTTTGCAGCCGGCGGCCTGCGCGATTTGAACGGCCAGAAGCCCGAGCAATCCGAGCCCGATTACGAGGACAGATTCGTCAAGCTTCGCCTCTGCCAACCGAAAGCCATGCATAGCGACAGCGCCCAGCGTCGCAAACGCGGCGTCTTCCTCCGAAACGTTTTCCGGAAGCCGGACGAGCAAGTTTTTCGGAACGAGCGCGTAGCCGGCATGAACCGCATAGGAACCGCCGCCGCAGGCAACGCGGTCCCCAATCGAAAAACCTTTCAGGTCCGGGCCGGCGTCAACGATTACGCCGGCAGAAGAATAGCCGGGGAACATCGGCTGATCCAGCCGGTTAAACGCCGACTCGACCGTCGGCAGCAGTCCTTCGCGTTTCGTTTTCTCAAGAACTTGCTTAACCAGATCCGGACGCGACATAGCTTTCGCAGCCAGGTTTTTTTCGGCAAATTCAGACATCATCCGTTCGGTTCCGGCAGAAACAAGCGAAAACGCGGTTTTAACCAGCGCGAACCCTTTTCCCGGCCGCGGAACCGGAACGTCTTTAACAAGAATCGACCCGCTGCGCATATTTTGGATGAGTTGTTTCATGCAGTCTCTTTTCCTTTCCGAATCTATCGGTAACCGCCCCGCCTATGCAAGCGGGACAAGCGTAGTCAATATGGAGCGGATCCCGCCCAAAGCAAGCGGCCGTCCGGCGGCGTCCGCTTGATGATAAAAAATTCCGAATAAGATCAAAAAAACCAATATCGCGCAAAAGAACAAAACGACCAGAAACAGCAGGTCTTCCCGGTTGTTCTTCGGCTCCTCCGCGCCGGAATCGATCTCACCCCCGTTTAATTCCGGGGCGGTCTGGTCGTATTGAACGCGCATCGATCCGAGCCACTGCGAATCCGAATTCAACGGCAGGCTGACCGTCTGGTTCGGCGCGATTTTAACCGGCGCCGGATCGGCCGGACGCAGCCGGTAACGTTCAACGCCGCCGAAGATCGATAAATCGCCGGTCGGGCGCGAGTTGAGGATTTTCGTTTGAGCGCTCTCCGTCTCATGCGCGGAATCGGGCTTCTTCAGCGCGTTGATAAACTCCGCCATCGAAGCGAAGCGGAAAACGATCCGCGGCGAAAGCGCGCGCATGATCGCGTAATCGGCGTTGTTCGGCAGCTGGCAGCCCAGCTGCGCCGGGGATTGCAGTTCGTCGTTCATCGATCGCGTCGGCGCATCGGGAGGCGTAATTCCGGTTATCGCGCGGTAGATCGTCGCGCCCATCGCGTAAACGTCGCTCCAGGGTCCTTGCGCCGTTTGGCTGGTATATTGTTCCATCGGCGCGTATCCCGGCTTGACAATCGTCCGGATACTCTTCGTTTCGTCCTCGCGGCGAAAACGCGCCGCGCCGAAATCGATCAGTTTAGCGACGCCGTCGTTCGTGACGAAAACGTTGTCCGGCGCGATATCGCGATGCAGCATGCCTTCGTGATGAACCGTTTCCAACGCGTCCATTGTCGGCAGCAGCAGTTTCAACGCCTCCTGAAACGAAATCCGCCCGCCCCGAATCGCCAAATAATCCTTCAGCGAATTTCCTTCAAGGAACTCCATTACAAAATAACCGGTATTATTCTCAAAGAAAAAGGAAATAACTTCGACGATGTTCGGCTGACCGCTCAGCCGCGATAAAATCTGGGCTTCTTTATTAAAAAGTTCGAGACCGCGACGAAAAAAGGCGTTATTTTCTGCGCTGGTCGGCTGAACCTTGGCCCCGTCCCGAACGACGACGCCGCTCGGAAAATATTCCTTGATCGCGATCCGACGCTTTGAATGCAATTCGTAACCAAGGTACGTAATCCCGAATCCGCCTTGACCGAGAACGCGGCCGACGAAAAATCCGTCGTGAAGAATCGTCCCTTGCGGAAGCGCCTGACCGCGTCCGACGACGAGGGAATTATCATACCCGCAAACCGGACACGGATTTACGCCGTTCGTACCGGAGAAACAATTATAGCAAGTTTGACTCATCGCTCGCGCCGCCCTTTCCTTCGAGAATCTCTACTTTATTTTATCATTGCAGGACCCGTTCCAAATCATGACAGGCAATTTTTGCGCTCAGGAGCTGAGACCCCGCAATCGCACAAGCTCCCGCCGTCTTCAGCCCGGACGGCGGATTATAGACTATAATTATGAGAAACTATGGCTCATTGATGGCTAACAAAAAAGGAAAGTCAAATGGAAACAATTATCGAACAAGTAATCGGACGAGAAGTCCTCGATTCACGGGGCAACCCGACGGTTGAAGTTGAAGTCGTCTTAGCGGACGGAAATTACGGACGCGCAGCAGTCCCGTCCGGCGCTTCTACCGGTATCCATGAAGCGTTAGAACTTCGTGACGACGATAAAGATCGCTACGGCGGAAAAGGAACGCTGAAAGCCGTCGATAACGTCAATAACGAAATCGCCGATGAGCTGATCGGGATGGACGCGACGGACCAGATCGAAATCGACCGCC
>JASBYO010000014.1 GCA_029983925.1 Flexilinea sp. | reverse complement strand
GATTCGTTAATGACAACTTTAAGCGGCGTTATCTGAGCAATCGCAAATTCCCATACCGCGATGCGGATGATATTGCGGTCGATAACGGCAATCTGGTCAATCGGCCATTCCGGCGCGTATTTGACTGTAAACGAATCGATCATCTCGATATTCGGAACCGTTCCCGCGACGATCCTGATAACGAATTCCGATAGCTCCGGCTCTAAATCTACGTTTTCGAGGCGATCCTTAATAATCAGGTTGAGCGGATGGTCTGACAAATCCTTTTCGTATAGTATTTGAAGCGCCACGCCGCGGGCTTGGGTCCGGTCGTCAAGCGGCACATTTTCGATCTCGATCGATTCGTATTTGCTTTCGTCGTTAAGATCGTCCGGCGGATTCAGCTCGGCGTCGTCTAAAAAATGAAGTTTCATGCCGGCCGCCCTGAACTCAGTTTATTTTTTCCGATTCATCGCAATCAAAATTATCGACGTGGATATTGATTTTACCGGCTTCCATTCCGACCGTCTCAACAATCGCGCGCGCGATATTCTTTTGGAGTTCGGCGCCGACGCTGTTCGTGTTTTCTTTCGCTTTCAAAACGACGAAAACATCGGCGTTAACCGTCTTTCCTTCAATCCTCAATTTAGCTCCCGGATGAGAGGAATGAACCGACGCTCGGCTGACGCCGTTCGTCTCGGTCGCGGTCTGAATAATAATCGTCTCGATAACAGCTGAAGCAATCGTCGTAATTCCGGATGTTTTTTGCGTTTGATCGTTCATAAATTTCGGCCTTTCACGTTTCTTATTCGCTTTAAATCTGGTTTCTTCCTCAAGATTAGCTTTAGATAGTATAAACGAAAAAGTCGATTTGATCGCGCGTGTTGCGGAAAAATAGAAAACCGGCCGTCATTTCGAACAGACTGCCGGAAGCGATTGCGCCCGCATTCGTTTTTCTACCGATACCATGAATTTGCGAATTTAATAAAACGATGCCCGCAGAATTGCGCGGCAAACATATATATTTGCATCCTCGCGCATCAGGGCGGAGGAGCGTTAAAAACTGCGCTTGACAGCCGAGTATCTTTTGATATGATTATGGGTGCGATAAGAATTATTATCATACGCATGAGAGGAGCGTAAAACAATGGATCCTGAAGAAACGACGCTTGTTTGCGCGATTCAAAAATTTGTCGGCCAGATCGAAGCTTCGCGCAGCAAAAATACGGCGAAAACTTATAAAAACGGTATGAACGCTTTTCTGGAAATGATCAGCGAACAAAAAAACCTTGAACCTTCGGACCTCGATAAAATTCTGATCCGTCAATTCGATGAAACTTGCGTAAATGATTTCTCTCAATATCTGAAACTGTATTCCCCGACGACCGAAACGTTGTATATCAATGTGCTGAAAAATTTCCTCGAATTTTTAGCCGCGGAAAATATCTTAAATCTAAATCTGAACCGCGTGAAAATGCTGATTAAACGGCGGACGCGGAAACCCGGCATTCGTTTGCCGCAGTTTCCGGAGGAAGATATCCGCACTGTCTTAGACTACGCCGCAGCCCTCTCCTCTAAACTATGCGAAACGGATTCCGAACGGCTGATTAACTTCCGCGACAGCGCATTTTTGATTACGCTTGCGGACACGGGGCTGCGGATCCATGAGATTTGCGCGCTGCGATTGGGCGATATTAACTGGAAAACCAAGAAAGCCGTCATTATCGGAAAAGGGAATAAAGAAGCGATTATCCGTTTTTCTGATCGGTCAATTATGGCTATACGAAGCTATCTGTCGCTTCGATCTGAGATCGGCGAAAAATATAATTTCTCCCGGACCGCGCTGCCGCTTTTCGCGCGACATGATAAAGGCGCCGGCGGAAAAACGCTGCCGATTTCCACCAAGACCGGCAGGATGATCGTTTCGGAACGCGTCGTCGAGTGCCTCGGCGAAGAGGCCGTCGGAACGATTACGCCTCACTCCTTCCGCCACTTCTTTGTGACAACCGTTCTGCAGGCAACCGGCAATCTCAAAATCGCGCAAGAGTTCGCCCGCCATACCAATATCGCCGTTACGCAGCGATACTCTCATCTTGCGAATGAAGAACTCGACGACACCTACGACGCGATTTTCGGGCGGGACGCAAAACGGCTGTAAGCGCTCCGCCGTTCACGATCCGGAACGATTCTGTTCTATGTTACAATGTAGGCGATTTATGTGCGGAAAACAAGCGCGGCGATTTATTTTTTTATACGTTTTCATTTTGGCCTTCCTCTTGACCGTTGGCGCCGTTTTTGCTCAGAAAGACGACGTTTACCCTGTATATCAAATCGAATCCGGCGATTTCCTTTCGCTGGTCGCGATTCGTTTCGGAACGACGGTCGACGAGATTATAGCGGTCAACAATATTCCCAACGCCGACACAATTTCAATCGGCGACCTGATTAAAATTCCGTCGCTGAAGGGACTTTCCGGGAAGCTGGTTACCGACGCGGTTCAAATCGGCGATACGCTTTCAAGCATCGCGATCCGTTCCGGAATGAGCCCGGAAGACATTCTCAAGATCAACCGCATATCCAGCCGTTCCGAGCTCTACGTCGGGAACACGATTATCCTCGTTCAGCCTGAGACAATATCGCCTTTCGCGCCGGTCTCTTCTTTCAATCAAGGCGAGACGGTTCTCGAAAAGGCTGTGCAGCAGAATGTCAACCCGGCAGAGCTGCGAAAAATCAACCAACTCGGCGGAACCTGGGACCATACCTATCGGCAACTCGTTTTCCGAAAATTAGACGGCGCATCCCCGGCAGGAAAAAGCATCAGCCCCTTATTCGCCAACCTTGAATTGCGCAGCTTGCCGCTCGTCCAAGGCGAAACATACGTGCTCGAAATCGATCAAGCAAGGAACCTTTCCGCTTTAGCCGGATCGCTCGCGGGCCAGCCGTTCCGTTTCTTTGACGATCCGGAGAATACGAACCGAAAAATTGCCATGATCGGGATCAAGGCCGACCAGACGACGGGGCTGACGGATTTCAATCTCCAGGCAACGGCAGATGACGGCGAATCGTTCAATCTGAGCCAGAAGATTCTAATCGAGCCCGGCCTCTTTACGTATGAAATCGTAACCGGCGTGGACGCCGAGACGCTTGAGGACCACAGCAACGATATTGACCGGCAGGCGCTCGAGGGAGTAACGGAAACATCGCCGCGGCGCCTCTGGGGTTCGCGCATGTCATATCCTGTTGACGAACCGTATATCGCGTCCGGATTCGGAAACCGCCGCACCTACAATAACACCGACTACCGCAACTATCACAGCGGACTTGATTTCGGCGTTTGGACCGCCAACAATATCAACATTTACGCATCCGCAGACGGGATCGTCCTTTTCTCTTCCGAACTTCCGATTCACGGGCTGCACACAATTATTGATCATGGCTGGGGAGTCTATTCGACTTATTCACATCAATCCCAGTCATTCGTCACCCCGGGACAAGAGGTCAAACGCGGCGATACGATCGGGCTGATCGGGAATACCGGACGTTCCGCCGGGCCCCATCTGCATTGGGAAATACGTATCAACGGAATTTACGTCGACCCGCGGACCTGGTTAAATAAAGATTTTCCGTAAAACAGATTCTGAGCAACGGTTAGGAGTATGATGATGGAATCGCGCACAATTAAAAAAACAGATTGGAAAAATTTCAAATTAAGCCCGTCTGATTTTGATTTTATTCATAACTATTTACTTGAAAAGGAAACTCCGCTTTCGACGCGCTCGATCGCCGAAGCCGTTATCAGCGAGCGAATCCGAATCCTCAAATCCGATCTGAAAAAGGAATTAGCGCGGCTCGGGAAAATCTACCGCCCCTCGGATACGTATGAAATCGGCGAAACGGTTACCTTTACCCAAAACGAGAACCTGACCGCCGCGGTCGTTTCGATTCGCGAGGGTCACAATCCGGACATTGCGGACTTTACCGTCACAAAATTCGCCTTCGAAAACGGCGACGAAAAGGAATTTGCGACCGCGCTGTCGGATCATGCGCTGAATGACGTCGATCCGCTCAGCGCGCTCTATCCCGATTTTACCGACCTCAGCGATACGATGAACAAATTCGGAAAGCCGATCCTGAAATCGATCCGGCGGGACTTAACCGAATCCGAAGATTTGGTTTGCATCTCGGATTATTGGTTCCCCTCTGCGCTGTTAGCCGACGTGAACCTCGGCTTTTTGAATTTAGCTGAAGCTGTTATGGAGATGGAAAACGGCGTCCCGGTCCCGACCGCCAAGATTCTCGAAATGATCGAATATCCGTCTGACAGCAACGCGGCGCTGACAGAATTTTCGTTCAACTTCGCGCTGAAAAACGACGAACGCTTCGACGAGGTCGGGCCGCTCGGGAAAATTCTCTGGACGCTGAATTCGCTCGAGCCGGAAGATGTTCGAAAGGTTCCGTTGACGCTGCGCTACAAACCTACTGGCTATGCGAAAATTGCTGACTCGGTCGATTTAGACCCGCTTGATCTCTCAATCCACGACGAATTAGATCAAAATAGCCTCGAACAGCCGTATAACGCGCCGGATCATTTCGACTTCTGCCTGTCCTATCCGCATTGGAAAGCCGGAACGCTCCCCCTTTTGGGCGCCGCTCTTGAAATTTTCCCGACGGCCATGGAAGCGAACCATTTCATTTTTGATTTCGTCGACGAAGCTTCCGGCGAAAAAATTATGGGCTGGATCGTCCGCGACGGAAACTATATCGCCGGACTGAAATCTTGGTTCAGATCCAATAAAATCATCCCCGGAAATTTTATTCGCGTCCGCCCGGGCGAATGCGATTCAGAAGTTATCCTGTCGAAAATCCCGGCCAGATCCTCGAAAGATTGGATTCGAACCGCGCTCTTCGACGCCAAGGGCCGGCTGTCATTCGAAACGCGGCAGCAGCAGATCGCGGCGGCGTTCGACGAACGGCTGGCGATTTCAGTCGAGAACTCGCCGAATCTCGACCTGGTTTGGGAAAATCACAACAAACCCGATCTGAATTTCGAACGTTTCCTGAAGTCGATTTTCCGTGAACTGACGCGCGAAAATCCGCAGGGAATCGTCCACTTTTCGGAACTTTACGCCGGCATCAATATGTTCCGCCGCTGTGCCCCGAAAGAGCTGCTCGCGGCATTGACCAATATCAAGGATTTTATCTCTTTATCCAACCTGTATTTCAAGATGAACCAAAATGAATCCGACGGGGAGGCGGCATGAACGAGCGCAAAACGCCTAAAAACGTATTTTTCAAACCTTCAATCGACACCCAATTCCATATCGATTTCGACTGGTGGCAATCGAGCGATTTAGGCTGGCGCAACGCGCTGATCCGCTGCATGTGTGACGAGCACCGCGATTTCTTTCTGAACGAAAGCGGGACCGGCTCGCTCGTCGACATCGTCGATCCCGAAAGCGGCGAAGTCAGCCAGCGCGATACGCTCCAGGATATCCTGATAACCCACTGCGCCAAGCAGGAAACGTTTATCCAGCCCAACGGGCCGCTGACGGATTCCGTATTCCGCGTTTTTCTGGCGAACGGGAATAAGCCGCTTTCCTGCCGCGAATTGAGCGAACTGACCGGAAAAGCGCCGGAGACGATCTTAAAAACGCTTTCCGGGCCGCGAATTTATCGCGGAATCAAGCCTTTCTAACCGTAAACTCGGCCTATATATAATCGATTCAGAGCCGGGCTGGCCGGCTCTGAATCGATTATGATTAAAACGCAACTCGTAACGCGACATTTAGAAAAGGGAGATTCTATGATAGGCGAACGTTCGAAAGTTTATTTTACGAATTTGCGTACGAAGGCGATGGTCAACAACCTGCCGATGAAGCTGCAGAAGCTCATTCGAAAAGCGGGTATCGATAAGATCGATTTCAAACGGAAATTCGTAGCGATCAAAATTCATTTCGGAGAACCGGGCAATTTATCCTACTTGCGTCCGAATTATGCGAAAGCCGTCGCCGACGTTATCAAGGAGCTTGGCGGGAAGCCTTATTTGACCGACTCGAATACGCTTTACGTAGGCCGGCGGAAAGACGCGCTCGATCATCTCGAGGCCGCGTACGAAAACGGATTCTCGCCGTTCAGCACCGGCTGCCATATCCTGATCGGCGACGGACTGACCGGAACGAACGCGGTCGACGTGCCGATTAAAGGCGAACTTTTATCCTCCGCGAAAATCGGGACCGCGATCATGGACGCCGACATCATCGTATCGCTGACGCATTTTAAAGGACACGAGATGACCGGGTTCGGCGGAGCGCTGAAAAACTTGGGGATGGGTTCCGGTTCGCGCGCCGGGAAAATGGAAATGCATAACGGCGGCAAGCCCTATGTCGTCACGGAAAAATGTATCGGCTGCGGAAAATGTTATCAAATTTGCGCGCACGCGGCGCCAGTCATTCAAAACAGAAAGGCGCATATCGATCATATCCGCTGCGTCGGCTGCGGCCGCTGCTTGGCCGTCTGTCCGGCTGACGCGATCGAACCCAGCGATCCGAGTTCCAACGTGATCCTGAATAAAAAAATTGCCGAATATTCGCTGGCCGTCGTTCAGAACCGCCCGAATTTTCATATCAACCTGGTTATCGACGTTTCGCCGAATTGCGATTGTCATTCCGAAAACGACTTGGCTATTGTTCCTGACGTCGGATTCTTCGCATCATTCGATCCTGTCGCGCTGGACGTCGCCTGCGCCGACGCGGTAAACCGGATGCCCGTTCTGCCCGGAAGCTGGCTTGACGAAAGCGAAAAGATCAGCGACGATCATTTCGTCAACGCGCATCACGATACCGACTGGCGATCTTGCGTTGAGCATGCCGAAAAGATTGGCGTCGGCCGTCAAGCATACGATTTAATCGAAGTCGAATAATTTTTGTTATAATAGCGGGGGCGCTTTTCAGGAATCGCGCTTTCGCTTCACGCCTCCATAGCTCAACGGACAGAGCGGCGGTCTTCTAAACCGTAGGTTGCTGGTTCGAATCCAGTTGGAGGCGCCTTTTTTTTGAACCTTGAAAGGTTTCTCCGTCATGAAATCATACGAATTCACTGCCGTCATCGAAAAAGTACCCGATCTCGACGGCGCGTACGTCGCGTTCCCGTATGACTTGCGCGCAGAATTTGGGAAAGGACGGGTAAAGATTCGCGCTACTTTCGACGGCGTCCCTTACGACGGATCGATCGTCAACATGGGGCTCAAGAATCCGGACGGAAGCGTTCGCTATATCCTCGGAATTCGGAAAAATATTCGCGCTCAAATCGGGAAACAGCCCGGCGACAGCGTATTCGTCACCGTCGCCGAGCGGGAATAAGCGGTCCGAATCGCAAACACACTTGTTCTCACAGCAGAATCATATTTCACAATCATATTTCACGCAGGTCTGATCGATCGCGTTTCAGCCGCACCTTTCATACCCTGATCCAAATCTCCGCGCAGTTCTATTGAATGCGCGAAAATTATTGACAACTAACTGGAAGAATGATAAACTTTCCCGTGTTAGAAATTGCTAACAACTTTGTCGTGGGAGGAACAGCATGATACCGATTACCGTCGCGGACATAGGCAAGGAAGTCGTCATCCGAAAAATCACCGGGAGAGACGATATTCGGTTGCATTTGGCCGAGATGGGTTTCGTCGTCGGCGAAACGGTAACCGTCATCTCCCAAATCGGCGGAAACGTGATTCTCAGAGTAAAAGAGAGCCGGATCGCGATCGGCAAGGATTTAGCAAATAGAATACAAATAGAAGGGACCTGTTAGGGATGAGAACGTTGAAGGAAGTAAAAACCGGCGAAACCGTAAAGGTTGTCAGACTGCATGGCGAAGGAGCCGTCCGTCGCCGCATCATGGATATGGGCGTAACCAAAGGAACGGAAATTTATGTCCGCAAAGTCGCGCCGTTGGGTGATCCGCTTGAATTGACCGTTCGCGGTTATGAATTGTCGATTCGAAAATTCGACGCTGAAAAAATTGAAGTCGAATAATCATTTTCAGTGCATATATTGAAAGGTATAAATATGAGCGAAATACGAATTGCGTTAGCCGGCAATCCCAACAGCGGCAAAACCACGATGTTCAATGATCTAACCGGTATGTCACAGTATGTCGGAAACTGGCCGGGCGTCACAGTCGAAAAGAAAGAAGGAAAACTCAGAGGCCATTCCGGCGTTGTCATTCAGGATCTTCCCGGAATCTATTCCCTTTCCCCTTACACATTGGAAGAAGTTATCGCGCGAAACTATTTAGTCAACGAACGTCCAGACGCGATTATCAATATTGTTGACGGAACGAATATCGAACGGAACCTCTTCCTGACGACGCAGTTGTTGGAGCTGGGGATTCCGATGGTTGTCGCGGTCAACATGATTGATGTTGTTCACAAAGCCGGCGATGTTATCGATCTAAAGAAATTGTCGAATGCGCTCGGCTGCGAAGTTATGGAAACCTCAGCGTTAAAACATATCGGCGTCAAAGAAGTCGCCGAACGGGCGATCGAATTAGCTAAGGCCAAAGGCCAACGAGAACTTCCGGCCGTATTCGAAGGATCGGTTGAACACGCGATCGCGCACATCGAAGAATCCCTTCAGACGCTCGTTCCGGCTCAGACGCTTCGGTGGTTCGCGATTAAAGTTTTTGAACGCGACGAAAAAATCCTCGACCAGGTCAATATCAAGAAAGACCTCCTCCATCACCTTGAAGAGCATATCGCAGCCTGCGAAAAAGAGATGGACGATGACGCCGAAAGTATTATTACGAATCAGCGCTACGCTTACGTCACGAGGATTGTCCGGAATTCAGTCAAAAAATCAAAGGCCGGGAAAAAGCTTAACTCCTCCGATAAGATTGACTTGATCGTAACGAACCGCATCCTGGCGCTGCCCATCTTTGCGGTCGTGATGTTTGTTCTGTATTACATTGCGGTTTACAGCGTCGGGACGATTGTAACCGATTATACGAACGATGTGATTTTCGGCGAATGGATCATTCCGGCCGCGGAATCGTTCATGGAAGGGCTAAGCGTCGCGCCCTGGCTTTCAGGTCTCGTCGTTGAGGGAATTATCGGCGGCGTCGGAGCGGTCCTCGGTTTCGTTCCGCAGATGGTTGTTTTGTTCCTGCTCTTAGCCTTCCTGGAAGACATCGGTTATATGGCGCGCGTCGCGTTCATTATGGATCGTATTTTCCGCAAATTCGGTTTATCCGGTAAAGGTTTTATTCCGATGCTGATCGGATCGGGCTGTTCTGTCCCGGCGATCATGTCAAGCCGGACCATCGAGAACGAACGCGATCGCCGAATGACAATTATGACGACTTCGTTTATTCCCTGCGGGGCGAAGCTGCCGATTATCGCTCTGATCGGCGGCGCGGTATTCGGAGGATCTTGGTGGCTGGCTCCGATCTGTTACTTTATCGGCGTCGCGGCGATTATCGTATCCGGTATTATCCTAAAGAAAACAAAAATGTTCTCCGGCGACCCGGCTCCGTTCGTTATGGAGCTTCCTCCCTACCATCTTCCGTCCGTCGCGAATATTCTGCGCAGCACATGGGAACGCGCCTCAAGTTTTATTGTCCGCGCCGGTACCGTTATTCTGGTAGCAAGTATCGTCATCTGGTTCACAGCGTCGTACGGATTCACTGACGGCGCGTTCGGAGAAGTCGAAAATGCGGACGAGTCAATGCTTGGCGTCGCCGGAGCGGCCGTCGCGCCGGTTTTTGAACCGCTCGGGTTCGGAAATTGGGAAGCGACCGTCGCGACGATCATGGGACTCGTCGCTAAAGAGGAAGTCGTCGGCGTCTTCGGTGTCTTAACCGGAATTGAGGGAGACGCGCTAGAGATGGTAGAAGAAGAAGAATTTGAAGAGCTCGGATCGATCTCCGATCGTTTCACGCCGCTTTCAGCCATGACCTTCCTGATCTTCAATCTTCTCTGCGCCCCGTGCTTTGCGGCGATCGGCGCTATCCGCCGCGAGATGAACAACGGAAAATGGACGCTGTTTGCGGTTGGTTACATGACCGTCTTCGCCTATATCGTCTCTTTTATCGTCTTTCAGATCGGCGCACTTGTCAACGGCGGGAATCTCGGCGGGGCAAGCGTTGTCGCGATCGTCTTCGCGCTTATTATACTTTTCCTCCTTTTCCGGCCTAACCCGAACGCGAATGACGACTACAAGTCGGTAAAAACAAAAACGGCCTAAAAGCCTGATAAGCAAGAAAGGAGCCGTTAAGAAGATGGAAAATTTTGGGAATTTTATCATCGGCGGGATCGTCGTCCTAATCGTATTGCTCGCGATTTGGAAGATCGTCAAGGATCACCGCGAAGAAAAATGCTGCGGCGGCAGCTGCTCAGGCGGTTGCGCCGGATGCCACCCTATTCCAAGCAAAAAAGACGGCGGCAAATAATCATTGCAGAACGCGCAATGCAGATAGACAGACAAAACCAACTTTAGTCATAAAAGGAGCGAATCAATAAACTCGCTCCTTTCTTCATTTTCAACATCCTATTAAGATAAAATTAAATCAGAAAGCGCATTTCGCGCGATTCATTATTGTTTAGCTCAGCCTTCCGATTCGCTCAAATCAAGTGTACAATCAACAAATAAGAATTAAAATCATGGAGTCGAGAAATGGCGTCGTCAGAAATTATCGCAATAGGGTCTGAACTTTTATTAGGCGAAACCCAGGATACAAACACAGCGCATATACTTAAAAAATTACGTGAAATCGGGATCGATATCTATCGAACGCAAATCATCGGCGATAACGTTCAGCGGATCGCGAACGCGATTTGCGAAAGTCTATCCAGAGTCGACGTCGTTATCACAACCGGCGGATTAGGCCCGACAATCGACGACGCGACGCGCGAAGCGGTCGCCGCGGCTTTCGATACGGAACTAAATTACAGCGAAGAATTATGGCAGGATATTCTCCGCTTTTTCAACGACCGGGAACGCGAGCCGTCCGAAAACAACAAACGTCAGGCGTATTTGCCGATGTCCGCTACGCCGATTCACAACGCGATCGGCACCGCGCCCGCTTTTTATATCGAGAAGGACGATAAAATCCTGATCGCGCTCCCGGGCGTCCCGATCGAGATGAAATATTTAGTCGACGATTTCGTTATCGAAATTTTACGCGAGAAGTTCCAAAGCGAGGAAACGATCGCCGTCAGAACGCTTCATACGTTCGGTTTAGGCGAATCCGTCGTAGACGAAGCCGTTTCGGATTTCGAAACCTGGGCAAATCCGACGCTCGGATTAAGCGCGAAGGAAGGAATTACCGATCTGCGCATGACCGCCAAGGGAATGAGTCGGATTGACGCTTTGGTAAAGCTCGACGATTTAGAACATAAAATTCGCAGCCGGCTCGGGAAGCATATCTACGGCGTAGACGCGGAAACGCTTCCGGAAGTCGTCAATCGCGTCGTGCGGGAAAATAACGTCCTTGTTACCGTTCATGAATACGGAACGAAAGGCCAGATCGCCTCGCATCTCGGCATCGACATATTAAAACCGTCGTCGACCGTAAACGAAGCCGCCTTTCCGGACGAGAAAAAATTCGCTGAACCCGCGCTTGCGCCGGTTGACCAAATCGTCTTGTACGTTTGGGTTAATTGCGTTGAAGAATCGCTTTGTAAAGTACAATTAACCTGCGCAACGTCGAAGACTTCAAAGCAGCTTACGCGTTTCTTTAACCCGAATCTATTTTCAGAGGAATATTACGTCTTCATCGCGCTGGAAACGCTGCGTATGGCCGTTCTCGACGAAGTATAGATTCGATTGGATTTAACAGAGAACCCGGAGGGAATAAATGCAAAAACTTTTCAGCGTTTTATTTGCGATTTCCGAAGCCGATCCGCTGATCAAAATCGGCGGTCTCGGCGATATCGGCGGAACGCTTCCGATCGCCTTGCGAAATCTTTCTCCGGAAGAGACGGACGGCGCGAAACTCGACGTTCGCGTCGTTATCCCGTATCATGAAGAAATCAAGCGAAAGAATTGGCCGACGGAATGGATCTGCAACTATACTGTCGAAACGCGCTGGGGACCGCGCGACGTTTACTTGTCAAAAGCGTTGAATACGCCGTACCCGCTTTACCTGATCGACGGCGATCCGATCCGCAACACGGGTATTTATAGCGATAACCCGTTTACAGATTTAAATAAATACGCGTTTTTCTCCGTCGCCGCGGTCGAGATGGCGCGGGCGATTCAATTCCAGCCCAACGTTATCCATTTTCATGACTGGCACACAGCCCTTGGAGTCAAATATCTGAAGCAACTGCGTCCGATCGATCCGTTTTTCAGCCGCACAAAATCCGTCTACACAATCCACAACCTGCCTTATTCCGGAGGCGATTTCCCTGAAACGCTTCGTTATTATGGGATCCGCCCCGCTTATGACGAACGAATTCCCGGCTGGCTGCGGAACCTGCCGATGGCGATCGGGTTGGACGCCGCCGATCAGATCAGCACAGTCTCCAAAACCTACGCGAAGGAAATTACGACGCCTGAATTCGGACACGGATACGAATATTATCTGTCGCAGCAAGGCGGCCGTCTGGCCGGGATCGTCAACGGGATCATGCCGGATCAATGGGATCCGACCGCAGATACGAAAATCGCTCAACGGTTTTCCGCGGATCGGATAGAAGAAGAACGAGGCGTCAATAAAACCCGATTGCAGGAGGAACTCTGCCTGCCGGTTCGCGCCGACGTACCGTTGTTCGCTATGGTCGGCCGCATGAGTTACCAAAAAGGCTTCGATTTGGTGATCCAGGCATTGCGCCAGATGAGCGACGTCGATTTTCAGGCCGTTATTTTAGGCACGGGCGAAGCGCCGATCGAGAACGACAGCCGGGCGTTAGCCGATACGATGTCGGATCGCGTCCGCGTTGAAATTCGTTTCGACGCGTTGCTCGCGCGCCGACTGTACGCCGCCGGCGATATCTTTTTGATGCCGTCGCGCTACGAACCGTGCGGAATCGCGCAAATGATCAGTATGCGCTACGGCTGTATTCCGGTCGCGCACGCGACCGGCGGTCTGGTCGATACGATCCGAGACCCGTTCGACTTTCCCGAAACCTATACGGGGTTTCTGTATCGGAACGCGGATGTCGGCGGAACCGAATGGGCGCTGCGCCGAGCGGTCGATTACTTCCGTAATAAACCCGAATGGATCAAGCTGCAGCGGCGCGCCATGAATCAGGATTTTTCCTGGAATAAACAGGCAATCGAATATCTCGATATGTATCGGGCCTTAAACTAGTGACAGATTGGAAACAGATATATGAACCTTGAACGCTCATCAGGAATCCTGCTGCATCCGTCGAGCTTCCCAGGGCCGGACGGAATCGGCGATTTAGGCCCCGAAGCGTTTCGCTGGATCGATTTTCTTGCCGCGGCGAAATGCTCCATTTGGCAAATCCTCCCGTTAGGGCCAACCGGATACGGCGATTCGCCCTACCAGGCTTTTTCGGCCTTCGCAGGGAACCCATACCTTGTCAATCCGGCAATCCTTCACGATCAGGGCTTGCTGAAGACTGAGGATCTGGCTGACCGGCCGACCTTCCCGAACGATATCGTGGATTTCGGCGCCGCAATTAGCTGGAAGCTGAAGATTTTAGCGCGCGCTTATCGAAATTTTCAAGAAAACCGCGCCTGCTGCGAGGCTGAGTTTGACGAATTCTGCGAAACGAATTCCGATTGGCTTGACGATTACAGCCTCTTCCGCGCGATCAAGGATCTTTATAACGGTAAAAGCTGGGTCGATTGGCCGGAGGAATTCCGAAAGCGCGATCCGAAAACGCTCAAGAAATATTGGGCCGAAAACAAAGAGCGCATTGAAGAACAGAAATTTTACCAGTTCCTCTTTTTCCGCCAGTGGAAAAACGTTAAAGACTACGCAAAAGACAAAGGAATTACTATTATCGGCGATATTCCGATCTTTGTCGCGATGGATTCCGCCGACGTTTGGAGCCGGCCGGAACTATTCTTCCTTGACGATCAGTGCCTGCCGACAGTCGTCGCCGGCGTTCCGCCGGATTATTTCTCGGAAACAGGGCAGCTTTGGGGCAACCCGTTATACAAATGGTCGGAACATCGGCGCAGCGGCTATGAATGGTGGATTCGCCGCGTCCGCGCTTCGAAAGTCGTCGCCGACCTGATCCGCCTCGATCATTTCCGCGGATTCGGCGGTTATTGGGAAATACCCGCAGGGAATCCGACGGCGCAAGTCGGACGTTGGGTCAAAGGCCCCGGCGCGGAATTGCTGACCGTTTTAGAGAACGCGCTCGGCGAGCTCCCGATTATCGCCGAAGATTTAGGCGAAATCACTCAGGATGTCATAGATATCCGCGACGCGTTCGGATTGCCGGGAATGAAAATTCTGCAATTCGCGTTCTCGGGCGATTCGCGCGACCTCTTCCTGCCGCACAATTACGTACAGAACTGCATCGCTTATACCGGCACGCATGATAATGACACCGCTGTCGGCTGGTACCGGACGGCGCCGGAGCATGAACGCGATTTCTGCCGCCGCTATCTTAATTCAAACGGTTACGACGTCGCATGGAAGATGGTCCGCGAGGTCTGGTCTTCCGTCGCGGTCTACGCGATCGCGCCGCTTCAGGATATCTTGGGGCAAGACGGATCCAAACGGATGAACCTGCCCGGCCGTGCAACCGGAAACTGGGGCTACCGCTTTATGCCGACCGATATCAACGCCGATTTGGCGGCGCGGATCGCGGATTTGAATAAGCTCTTTAATCGCATTCCGGAAATCAATCGCATTCCGACCGACAGACCCGTTATCGAATACGAAAACGAGTAAGCGCCATACGCTATCGAAAATTTTAGAACGCCGGAAGATGAATCGACGCCAAGCGTAATCCTTTACCAGGGAACCGCCTCGACGTCAATTTTATTACCGCGAGCGCATACGCTCCGATACCGGCGTTTTGATTACAGCAAATCCGCCCATCGCTTTTGCCGATGGGCATAGAACATTTTCGCCCATAAGCAGACGATCGGCGTTTTCCACCCCGCGTCAATCTCGATCTCATCCGTATAGCGCGTACGGCGTTCATCGATCTTCTTTAATTCGATCGTATGATTCCATACCGGGACAAACGGATTGCCTTCGCTGGTAATTATCTCAAACTTGTTTCGATCTAACGTAAGCACCTGGATGGTATGCACACCCAACGGGATCACGCCGAAAAGCTTTAATCGGAACCGGTACGTTTCGCCGCTTTTCCAGACCGGATTCGCGCATTTATCCTCCGGCGCGAACGCTGCGTAAGGCGCCGCAATATATTGCAGCGTAGTTAATCGCTGAAGCTTTTCCCAGATACTGACTGTATCGGAGATGAATACGGACGACTTAATAACCGTTTGACTCATGGCAGTAATTCTCGTCACAACGTTTCGTCAAAACTTCAACCTCGTTCGACAAAATCTTACGTAAAATCGCGATCGACGTTGCGTACGTCGAATCCATCCCGAAATAGGATAACGTTCCCGCGCCTAAGTTTCGGCCTTTCGTCATCGGCGTATCCGAAACGTAATGGAGAATTCCGATCGGGAGCTTCATCTTATTCAATGAGACGATCTGATCGACCGGATGGCGGTTCGCGCGGTAAATCTCGCTGACGGCCGACAGGAACGGACCGGCTTCCATTTCGATATCGGTATAGCCGCCGCGATACATCTCTTCAATAAAAGTGTGGTTTTGGAGAAAAGTCCCTAAAACGGTCACGGCGCGCTGATGCGCCAAAATTGAACCGTAGGTCAGCCAGGGTTCGATATCGGCGCTGGTAAACGCGTTGGAAACCAGATAGGTATTACGCGAATGCATATCCTGAATCACGGACGGAATAATCACATCGCCGTAAATCCCGTTCAGGGACGCAGCCTTGCCCATAATATAAACGCCGCGCAGGTCCTCGAACTCCTCGGAAACTTTCGAAAGAATATTATATGCCGTCATCCCAAGCGGATAGTCAATATTAAAAATAAACGCGCGCGAACGAATAAGCCGGTCCATCTCAGGAACACGAATACGCGGATCGACTTTGCCCGGATTAATTTTCGATAAATCAATGAGCTGCGCCTCTATATCGAAAGCGTGAAAACTGGCGATCCGCGAAATGCCGCTCTGCTGCTCATACGCGATTTGCTCCTCGATACTGTAGCGTCCTTCCGGCGTCGCCTGGAATTTTTTCAGGACATAATACAATAAATTCTCACGCGAAGCCGAAAGCTCTCCCGATTCGATCCGTTTCCATTCAAGATACAATTTCTGGTCGTCCTGATTTTCCATGAACGATACGAGTTCCGCTTCTTTATAAGTCACATATCCGGAGATCATATTCGTTAAGCTGTGCGTATTGCTCGAGACAAAGAAAATCGGCCGGTTTCGGATTTCAGGCTGTTCGGCAAGAATATTGGCTAACCATTTCTTGGCGGACCGCATGTATTGAATCAGGGAACTATCTAACAGGCGCACACGGATTTCGGATGAACGCTTCTTGATCTCCCTCAGCCAAAGACCCGCTTCATCGCCCCAAATAGAACATAATCGCGCAAAGTCTTCATAATTCAGATGGATTTCTTCCGCGATCAGGCGCAGCGTCGCGTCGTCTTGAAGCGCCGCATCGCTTAAGCGCAACGGCGAAACATTCTCAAATAGGTAATGCAGCTTGTTCCATTCGATTTGAAACGCGGTTAAAACCGGAATTAAATCGTCAATATCTGAACGGCTGGTAATAAAGCAGGCTAACGTTCTTTCCCCATCATACAAACAATAACGCCGCCGCGCACGGGCTGAAACGATCGTCCAATTCTCGATATTGGCGAACCCCTGCTCTTTGAACATCATTTCGTGCTGTCCCATGACGACGCGCGAAACCGTCCTGATACAACCCGGCAGGCGCAGAATCGCGTAAACCAACGCGTTAAAATCAATCGCGCTTGAGCGTGCGCGATGATGAAGGACGGAATTTAATGCGGAATGCGCTTCCTCAAAACCGCTGAGCCGCGTTTCTGAGTTCGATTTTAGAACGGAATAAATTGTTCGAACGTAGAAATCAATCGCTTCCGAAGCTTGTTTAGGGATATTTCGATCCATTTTCGATAATCGCTCCTGACCGGGGGAACCCGAACGAATTATAATAACGCGATGTTCGGGTTCCAATCCGAGATCCACTGATTCGAATGATTCGCGGGAAATAACCCGCGCCTCTAAATATTGTAAAAGATGATGAAGAAAAAATCAAAATCAGGTTTTATTTTTATTAATCCTATGCGAAATAATATTGGTTCGACATATTACAAAAGATATCAAATCCATTCAAAAAAAACGGAAAACCGATTAAATAAGCGGGATCGATTTACGCAAGATACCCCAACTCGAAGGCGGTTTTTCGGAACGCCGCAATGAACTCGCCGATGTCAGCCTGCGTTTGCGCCGCGGAAAGCTGAACCCGAATCTCGTCGCGCCCGCGAGGAACGACAGGATAGTTAATCGCCGAGAGAAGAAAACCGGCGTCAAACATGCCTTGGACCATATTCTTCGTTTTCTCGGCCGTCCCGAACAGGACCGGTTGGATTGGATGACTCGAATCGGCCGCCAGCTCGAAACCGGCTTTCAGGAGTTCGGTTTTGAAGAATTCAATATTCGCGCGCAATTTAGCCAACATCTCCGTGCCTTCCGCCGAAGTCAGGATATTTACCGCCTCCAGCGCCGCCGCGGCCGTCCCCGGCGCGATCGAGTTTGAATAGATATATGTCGCCGCCGCTTCGCGCAAATAATCGACAACAACTTGATTCGCCGCGATATAGCCGCCGTCCGCCCCGAATCCTTTTCCAAGCGTCCCGATTAGAACGTCCGAAGCGGCTCCGCAGACCTCCTCCGTCCCGCGCCCGGATTTCCCGAACGCAGCGACGCCATGACAATCGTCTACAATCAACAGGACCCCTTCCGGGAATTCGCCGTCGTAACGATCGAGAATCGAACGTACGGCGCGCAGATCCTGAAAAACGCCCAACATGCTGAAAACACCGTCCGTCACCACAATCGCCCGATCATATTTACCGACGCAGGAACGAATTTCCTGTTCGAGCGAGACCGGGTCAAGATGCTTAAAAATCCGCTTATCCTCCTTAGCCAAATTGGCGATACGGATACCGTCAATAATACTGCGATGGTTCAATTCATCGGAAATAATACAGACGTTCATACCCAGCAGCGAATCTTTCGCCTGTTTTCTCGAAAGGCTGAATAACGCGGCAAGATTGGCCGCGAACGCCGAAGACAAAACAATCGCGTCCTCTTTTCGGTGGAACGAGGCTAACGCTTTCTCAAGCTCGCGATGCTTCGCGAATGATCCGGAAATAAACCGAACCGCGCCCGGACCGGTTCCGAGCTTCTCGACAGCTTCATGCTCAGCCTCCTTGACTCCCGGATGATGACGGAAACCCATATAATCGTTCGAGTTAAAGACGGCGTAAGAACGCCCGTTAATAACCGCTTTTGGATTTTTTTCCGCTGTAAAACTATCGATGAGATGTTCAAAACGTTTTGACGTTTTTGAGGCGTCGATCCGAGCTAATTCGGCGGCGATCGTCCGATAGAAATTCTGCTTACTCATGATAAATCCTTCCTTTGATTCCGTTATAAAGCGCGACGGTCATCTTTTCCAAATCATATTCTTCTTTCCATCCCCAATCACGGCGGGCGATGCTGTCGTCGATCGACTGCGCCCAAGTCGCGGCAATTTCCTGCCGGATATCCGGTTTATAGGTAATTTCGAAATCAGGGTGAAGTTTCCTCAATTCGGCGGCCAATTCCGCCGGCGTAAAACTGATCGCCGAAAAATTATAGGACGTTCGAACGGTTAACTTTTCGCTCGGCGCTTCCATCAGTTCAATCGTTCCGCGAATCGCGTCGTCAATATACATCATCGGCAAGCGCGTATCCGGAGCTAAAAAGCATTCGTAACGCCGCTCGCGCAACGCGCCGTAGAAAATATGCATCGCGTATTCGGTCGTGCCGTCGCCCGGCTCGCCTTTCCAACCGTTAATTCCCGGGAAACGCAGCGAGCGAACGTCGACGCCGTAATTATGGCTATAGTATTGGCAAAGCAATTCGCCGGTCGATTTCGTTATCCCATAGACGGTATGCGGCTCAAATGAAGTATGCTGCGGGACATTGATTTTCGGAGTCGTCAGTCCGTACACAGCGATTGAACTCGGCCAGAAGACTCTAATATTAAACTCGCGGGCCGTATCTAAAACATGCATCAAACCGTTCAGATTTACGTCCCAGGCAAGAGCCGGGTTCTTTTCCCCGCCGGCGGACAGCAAACCGGCCAAATGATAAATTGTTCCGACATTATACGCTTCTACAAGCGTCCGCAAACGTTCCTTGTCTCGAATATCGAGAAACTCAAACTGACGTACGTCATGCAGGTGGCGGACATCCGACGAAACGACATTTGCATCGCCATAGCGATCGCAAAGCGCTGCGTATAAATCGCTGCCAATCAAACCACCTGAACCGGTAATCAGAATTTTTCTCATAAATCTGCCCTGTCTGTATTTAGGTTTTCAAGATGCGGTTTGTCTACGATTAAATTCAATTTTAACCTTTTTTCACCGGCTCTGTGAATAATTTTGCCAAGATATTTCCCTGCTTTCGCGAATTCCGACCTTGACGCCGTCGAACTTTATAAGTTTCAGGCGCGAAACGCGAGAAAAAAAGGACTTCGCAGAAGTTGCTCTTGCGAAGTCCCGTGCGCTAATTTTGAAACCGGCAGGCAAATCGGCTCAAAGCGCCTGACGTCAACCGATTCGCCGAAGACCTGCGCCTGCTAAGGAAGACTTGCGGCCGCGTTCGATCTTCCATAGAAAAGAAACCTTACCGATATTCTCAAAAAGTTTTTACAATTCCGGCATTTCAGACAGTTTCACGATAGGGCGGCTTAATCTAAATAATCCGAGAGTTTACCCACTACATAACGATTATTCGGAAGTTTATCCGTCGTAACGTATCCGGGTTCGCTCTTGATCAACGCCGGAATCCGATTGATCAGGTTGGCGCAAGTCAGTTCCACGGTCGCCGGCCGGTCGACATGGATCGAAACTTCCGGTTCGCCGTAAAACGACCAATCATTGCGGTCGAAATCGTCCGGTCCGTAAACTTTGCCGATGCATTCCGTTTCAATCGTAATGCCTTCTTTTGTCTCCGTCGTCACGATAGCGTTCATGCCTGTCGGCTCGCCCGCTTTGATCGTCATTTCGAGCGTAGAACTTACAAGGTCTTCATGATGGGTCGTCGCGACGCATTTCTGCACCTGAGAAACGGGCGTAAGACCGAGACGCTCGCAAAGCCAACCGTTCTGATTCCACATATAACTCGGAACATATTCCCCAGATTCGACCAATTTTTTCTGCTCATCCGAAGAGAGATCGTTATATTTACCGATCTGATCCCGGAATTCTTCCTGCGTTAAACCGGCGCCGTGACCATGAGCCAGGGCAATTCCATAGTCTTCAACGTTATAACTGCTGATCCCCTTGATTTTATCGATCCGTTGGATCGAACCCGCTAAGGTATCGATTAGAACGCCCCAATACATATCCGGATAACCGCTTCCTGCCAAAGTGACGCCGTTATCTTTGGCGAGCCGATCCAATTCTTTCGTCAATTCCGGATTCGAATTCCAGGGATATATCGCTTCTTCGCAGGTGCTGATTGCGTTGACGCCGCTCTTCGCGCAAGCGACAAAAGCGCCTTTGATATCCGACAGCAAGCTCATCGTCGCGACAACGCACGCGGCCGGTTTTTCTTCTTTCAGTATTTTCTCCGCGTCTTTGGCGTCGGAGATTTTAACGCCGTACGGCTTCATTCCCATAAATTCGCCGATATCCTTACCGATAACCTTCGGATTCACATCAAACGCAGCGACAATCTTCGCGCCTTTTTCAATCAAATAACGCATTAAATAATGGCTCATTTTGCCGCAGCCGAACTGCGCAACCTTTAACTCTTTCATAGCTATTCTCCTTTTGATTAATACTCCTTTTAATTAGTAAATTATAATAAACGCAAGATTTATGGTCAAGTGGTCAGAATATGCTTAGGCTCAGGGCGCTGTAAGAACAACTGCCGGCATATAACGGAAAAAACAAAAGAAACAGCCATTAACGTCAATCACGCGCTGCAAAAATCAGCTTTCAGCAAGTTGTGATTGAATACACTTTCTTCTTTTTTTACGGCGAGGAAAAACCGTCTGGATAAGATTTGCAACGGGAGATCATGACGAGGGCTGCCGCGGCTGGGGAATAACCCCACAGATCGAGCGGCGTTTACTGAATTATTTAGAAGAACCGCAATATAATATATCAGCGGAGGCTCCCATGATCCGATTTAACAGCGATTATACCGAAGGCGCGCATCCGAAAATTCTCCGGCGCCTGATTGAGACGAACGAAGCGCAAACCGACGGCTACGGCGCGGACGAATATTGCGAACGAGCCCGGAAATTAATTCGAGACGCGTGCGCCGATCCGAGCGTTGACGTCCATTTTCTCGCCGGAGGAACGCAGACGAACCTGACGCTAATTACCGCCGCGTTGCGTCCGCACCAAAGCGTCCTCTCCGCCGATTCAGGCCATATCTTCAGCCACGAGACCGGCGCAATTGAAGCCGCCGGTCATAAATGCGAAACGCTGCCCACGGAAAGCGGAAAAATCCGGGCGGCGGATATCGCGGCGAAATTGGAAAGTCATCGCCGCGATGAAGCATTCGAACATTCGGTTCAACCGAAATTGATTTATCTATCTCAGCCGACCGAATACGGGACGCTCTATTCTTTATCCGAACTTACGCAAATCCGCAAAATCTGCGATCAATATGGGTTGATTTTATACGTAGATGGGGCCCGACTGAGCTATGCGCTGACATCGAGCCGGAACGATATCGATTTAGCAACGCTGACGCGGCTCGCGGATGCGTTTTATATCGGCGGGACCAAAGCCGGTTTACTCTTCGGTGAAGCGCTTATCCTCCGAAACCCGCTGCTTACACCCGATTTTCGTTATATCCAAAAACAGCGCGGCGGATTGCTCGCGAAAGGGCGGCTCTTAGGCGTTCAATTTGAAGCGCTTTTCAGCGACCGGTTGTTTTTTGAAATCGGCGCCCACGCGAACGCGGCAGCCGATCGAATCCGAACCCGACTCAAAGAGATGGGCGTCAGGTTTTTAGTCGATTCGCCGACCAATCAACTCTTCCCGATTTTCCCCGACCGAATGATTGCGGAACTTCGGAAAAATTTCGCCGTCAGCTATATTCAGCGCGTCAATGAAACCGAAAGCTGTATCCGTATCTGTACGCACGGCGGGACGAAGAACGCGGACGCGGACGCGTTATTATCCGCAATCGAAACGTTGCTGTAACCTGGAGGCATCCATAGCGTCACGAAACCGCCCCGGACGCGCGCCGATTCAGCGTTATAATATGATCCGCAAACAGGAGAAATTATTATGATTGTTAAATTATTAGCCGGAATTTTGACATTGGTTGCCGTCATCATCATCGCGTTGGTCGGTTATGTCAAAGCGCCGCCGGACCGCGCCTTTATCATTTCCGGTCTGCGGCGCAAAGTTGTCGTCGGAAGAGCCGCGATCCGGATCCCGTTTTTTGAACGTTTGGATAAACTTTCGCTGAAAGTCATGTCGGTTGACGTCAAAACGGGAACGGCCGTGCCGACGAACGACTATATTAACGTCAGAGTCGACGGGATTGTCAAGATCAAAATTTCGAGCGCGCCCGCCATGATTGAAAAAGCGGCGCAGAACTTCCTGAACCAAACGGAAGATTATATTATCGCTCAAGTCAAAGACGTTCTCGAGGGGAATATGCGCGAAATTATCGGCCAGCTGACCTTGCCGACAATGGTTCAGGACCGGAAGCTGTTCGGGGAAAAGGTTCAGGAAAACGCCGTTCCCGATTTGGAAAAGCTGGGGCTTGAGATCGTTTCGTTCAATATTCAGTCGTTTGAAGATGAAAATGGAGTTATCGAAAACCTCGGTATCGAAAACATCTCGAGCATTCGAAAGGAAGCTTCGATCGCAAAAGCGAACGCCGATAAGGACGTCGTCGTCGCGCAGGCAAACGCGAACAGATTAGCAAACGACGCCGAAGTTGAATCGCAACGAATTATCGCCGAAAAACAGAACGAGCTGGCGATTAAAAAAGCGCAATTAAAAGCGGAAGCGGACAAACAGCAAGCCGAAGCCGACATGGCGTACGATATTCAGGCGGAAGAGCGAAGAAAAGACAAGGAAATAAAATCCGCGGAAGCAAACCTCATCCGCGAACAAAAACAAATTGAAATTCAAAAGGCGAAGCTCGACGCGGAGCAGAAGCAAGCGGCCGACGTTCAGCTGTACCAAAGACAGAAAGACGCGGAAGCGAGACTGTTCGAAGAACAAAAAATCGCCGAAGCAATCAAAATCAAAGCCGAACAAGAGGCGGAAGCAATCAGACTGAAAGCGCAGGCCGAGGCGGACGCGAGAAGACAAGTCGGCATTGCCGAAGCCGAAGCGCTGCGGGCGAAAGGACTTGCGGAAGCGGAAGCGATCGATAAGAAGGCGGAAGCGATGAAAAAATACGGCGAAGCCGCCGTACTCGAAATGTACTTTAAAACTTTACCGGAAATATCGAGAAATATCGCGGCGCCGCTCAACAACGTCGATAAAATTACAATGTACGGGGAGGGCAACAACGCGAAACTGGTCAGCGATATAACGAAATCGCTAACGCAAATAACGGATGGGCTGAACGACAGCCTTGGCGTTGATGTAAAATCGCTGCTGTTGGGTTTCCTCGGAAATAAATCCCTTCCTCATTCTGCGATCGAACCGGCTTCGGACGGGGAAAACCAACCGGCGGCATAAATCTGGGGAACCGGACGCAACAAATCCGCTCAGTCGGAAATCGGAGACGAAGCGGAGGAATAAATAAAAAATCGTGGGCTGAGAACCCACGATTTTTTGTCTTGATATACCGAAGAAACGAAAAGGATTACAGGGCGGTTTTCCAAAGCCCATGCAGATTACAATATTCGTAAACCGCAAGCGCTTCGTCGTCGGCGACCGTAAAAACGGCTTTCGGCGCGTCGCCCGCATGTAAATACTTGATCTGGAAACCTTTTTTCGTCTCAAGAACAATAAATTCAATCCAATGTTCCGGGAGCATCGGATGTTCAACCGTGCCGATAACGACGTCGATTTTATCGCCGTTGACGGTAACCGCCGGGACGTGTTTTTCCTTCGCGGCGTCAACCGTATTGGCAACAATCGGTTTCATCGGCTCACCGCAGCAAATCGTCGGGACATGCTTCGGATTGCTGGTTTCGACGACAACCTTTTTACAATGTTCGCAATACAAAAAATTCAGTTCCATTTTTTCTCCTCAAGAATAAAACAAAAAAAACTGTTTACGTCAAAAAAATTGTATCACATTGAAAAAAGGATTTTGCAAAATTAGTTGTATTTAATTTATTAATGGAATCGTTCCAAAGCAAGAGCGTTTTATAAAATCTTCAGGAACCTGTCACAGGAAGCGCCCTTTCCACGAAACTCATTATAAGACGGGCGCCGGGATGAATCTGAAGAAATAATCGATTCATCCGAAATTATCGCTTAGAATGTTAACCATGATGCGAAATCGAAAAATCATCCTGCTTATAGCGCTCCTGTTCCTTTGCGTCGCGCTGGCGTTAACCGGCTGCGACGCAGAGCGGAACGAACTCATCCTGGGGCTTTTCCAAACCGATACGCCCGTTCCGCCGACCGCGACGGCAACCGTCTTCGTTCCGCCGACGGAGACGCCCAGGCCGACGGAGACGCCGCAGCCGCTCGAGGAACTCAAACCGGCAGATCATTATTACTTAGCCGGCGATCTCGATAAAGCGCGCCGCCAATTCCGGCTCATGGCGGATTCGACGACAAGCGAAACAGATCGCGCTACGGCGCAGCTCGGCTTGGCCCGTATTGACGCAGCCGAGGGAGATCACGAAGCCTGCCAGAACCGTTTGATCGACGCGCTGAACGAAACGGAAGCGTCCGAAATCAAAGCGCCAATGTGGTACCAGATGGCCGAATGCGTTCATGCGCTGAAGCTCGTTCATGAAGAAATCAACGCGCTGACCGAATACCTGAAAGCCGTTCCGGAAAGCCGTTTGGCTTTCGAGATTCAGGAACGGATTGGCGATCGTTATTTCGAAATTCAAGAGTACGAAACCGCAATGACGATTTATTCGGGATTGGCTGAAAAAGTCGACCTGATCAGCGGAAGCCAAATTTGGATGAAAGTCGCCGATACTTTCTTTATTCGGAACGATTATTCAAACGCGCTGCTGATTTGGGTCAAAATTTACGACGCGAACACGAATGAGGAACTGCGCGCCCGGATCAACAACCTGATGGCGAAAACGTACGAAATAATCGGCTCGCAGGAGCAGGCTTTCGCGCGTTATCAGGACAGCGTCAATAATTATCCGCGCGCCGTAAATTCGTTAACCGCGCTGCAGGCGCTGAACGACGCGGAAGAGGAAGTCAATCAGTTCCAAGCCGGATTAATTTACTATTACCGCGCGAATTATAAGCTGGCTTCAACCGCCTTTTACCGCTATCTTGAAAGCGGGGCGGGATATGACGGCGCGCTGTATTACTATTTGGGCGTTTCGCAAATGTACATCGGCAATTACGCCGAAGCGATCGACGCCTTCGAAAACCTGATTGAAAAGTTTCCGGAAGACCCTTTTTATCCGTCGGCCTGGGAAGAGAAAGCCTATGTCCAATGGTATTACATGGGGAATCATCAGCTTGGCGCGGATACGCTTTTAGCCTACGTCGCCAAACATCCGGATCAACCGTCCGCGCCCGATTATCTTTTCCAAGCCGGGCGCATATTGGAAACAGCCCATAGATTAACCGATGCCGCAGAGCAATGGGAACGGCTGATCGACGAATATCCTTCGTACGAAGGCAGCGAAGAAGCGCTTTATTTAGCCGGAATCGCGCGCTATCGAAGCGGAAATTACGACGCGGCGACAGCGACGTTCAACCGCGCCTTATTGATCGCGACCAGTAACGCAAACGTCGCGAAAGCCAATTTCTGGATCGGGAAAACGTACGAAAAGAAAGGCGATCTTGAATTCGCGCAAAAATATTACAAGGAGGCCGCTTCAGCCTCGCCGACCGATTACTATACGGAACGCGCTGCCGATAAATTGAATTCCGTCGAACCGCTTAATTTCGCGCCGCCGAGCGCGACGCTATCGGACAACATTTCCAACGAGCGAATAATCGCCGACCAGTGGATGCGGCTGACGTTCGCGATCGACCCGTCGATTGATTTGGATTATCCGACGCTTCTTTCCGGCGACAGCGGATTCCAACGCGCGGAAGAACTCTATCGTCTCGGCCGGTATCAGGATGCGCTGGACGAATATAACGAGGTACGGTTCCGGTTTGAAGCCGATCCGATCGCGTCGTACCAGCTCCTGAATACGCTCATCCGTAAAGAAATCTACCGTCCGGCCGTTTTTATCAGCCGCAATATTCTGACCCTGGCCGGATTACTCGAAGACGCGCGAACGCTCACAGCGCCGAACTATTTCAATCGGATCCGCTTCGGAGCTTGGTACGCCGAAGAAATTCTCGAAAGTTGGGACGAATTCAAGATTCATCCGTATATCCTGTACGGCATCATGCGGCAGGAAAGCATGTACGATCCATGGGTGTCCTCCGCTGCCGGAGCGCAGGGCTTAATGCAGTTCATGCCCGCGACCGGGCAGGAAATGGCAGCCGCGCTCAAATGGCCCAAAAATTATCAGCAAGACGATCTCCTGCGCGCCGCCGTATCGATTCGATTCGCCGGGAAATATCTTTTCGGGCAATACGCTTATTTTGGTCACGATCCGTATCAGATGTTGGCGGCGTACAACGCCGGAGCCGGAAACACGTTAAAGTGGGTCGAGCTGGCGGATAACGATATCGATCTGTTCCTGGAAGTTATTCGGTTTGAAGAGACGCGCCGATATATTCGCCATGTTTACGAAAACGCAAAAATGTACGAACGGCTGTACCGGTAATTACAGCCGTACAGGAAAATTGATTGATTCGCGCTGCGCGCTACAAAGATTTCAGAAACGCGATCGCTTCGTCGCGGTTACGGATGTCGCCGGTAATTTGCGCTTCGATCAGTTTTTCTTTAGCTATTCCGACCTGCGGACCTTCGTCTAAATTCAGGAGGCGAATAATTTCCCCGCCCGTTAAAAGCGGCGTCGGCCGAATTACGCTCTGATATCGATTAAAGCGCGCGTCAATAAACGGAACAACCCGATCAATCGCCGTCATCCATTCGCCCGGATCGCTTTCCCCGGCGGCCTTTTGATACGCCTGGACTAAAAACAACAGAATCCCCTCAATACCGGATCCGGCGTTTTTCCGAAAATATCGGTAAATCGTCACGTCTTCTCCGTCAATGAAACTTCCGTCGTTATGAGCCTGAAAAATCGACGCGAACGCTTCCGCCGCTGAAACAGCTTTCGCGATGGTCTCGATCTCCCAGGCGCTGAGGCAAATTCTCTTGCTGCGGAACTTGAGAATTTTCGCGATCGGATCCGTCTTCGGATCAACTTTATAGAATCCGGCTAAGAGCGCGAAGCGCGCCAGCGAGCGCCGAGCGCGCAGATAGTTCCGCTCTTCGTCAAAATAATCCCGCAAAGCATCGCGAAAAGCGCCGAGTTTTAAAACCGCGTACCCGGAAATCAGATTCGACGATTCGTCTTCATGAAAATCGCCCGTCAAAATTGTCAGCAGATGTTCCAGCCCGCGCATGCGGTCGATCAGATCATCCGTCGTCAGCGGCGAATCGTTCGGGAAAAGAAAATCCAACATCGCGAACCGCTCCATCAATCGAATCGCGGAAACGGTCTTCCCCAGATTCAAAATCTTGAACAACTCATCACGGTAACGCTCCATAGAGCAATTCGCCAAGAAGACGGGAATCGCTTCCATCTCCCGCAACAGTTCGTCGTCCAGCGTCAGATTATATTCGAGCGAAAAACGCAGCCCGCGCAGCGCGCGGATCGGATCCTTCCGCAAGCTGTCCGGCATACACATCCGCAGCCTCTTCTCCCGCAGATCCGCAATCCCGCCGACCAGATCGATGAACGATTGTCTGTCGCGGAAATCGACAGCGATCGCATTAACGGTAAAATCACGATTCCGCAAGTCGTCTTCGAGCGATTCGCCGACAATTTTCGCGAAATCAAAATGGATAAATCGTTTCCGATGCTGAATAATCACGCGAGCGATATCCCGGTCTTCGTCCATCACATAATACTTCCCGCCGAATTCATCAGCGACCCGCTTCGCGACCTGACGGACGAATCCCTCCAAAACGAAATCGTAATCATGCAACGGCCGATTCAGAATTAAATCGCGGACCGCCCCGCCGACAAGGTACAGCATCACACCCGTCGGAACGACAGACGAAATCCGATTCAGATAATCGTAATAACCGTGTTCAGAATCGCTCATGCTTCTTTTCGCTTGATTTCTTCCAATTTGTCCAAATCGACCACGCCGATAAACCGCAAGTTACGATAATAATCGTCCAAATCCAAACCATACCCGTAAACAAATTTATCCGGAATATGAAATCCGCAATAACGGACCGGTATTTCGACTTCGCGGCGATCCGGTTTATCCAAAATCGTACAAACGCATAAACTTTTCGGTTTCCGCGTCGAAAGAACGTTGATAACCGCGTTCAGCGTTCGGCCGCTGTCAATAATATCTTCTACAATGATAACATTAAGCCCTGAGATCGAGGTATTCAGGTCATAAGTAATCCGAACGTTTCCCGACGATTCCCGAACGCCGGCGCCGTAGGAAGAAACCGCCATAAACTCGATCTTATTCGGAACCGTCACCTCGCGCATCAAATCGATCAAAAAGACGACGCCTCCGCGCAGGATACAAACAAACACAATTTCTTCGCCGGCGTAATCGCGCGAAATTTCGGCGCCTAATTCTTTAATCCGTTTTTGCAGCGTTTCTTCATCGATTAATACTTCAGCTAAGACGTCCTGATACGAATACACGACCGACTCCTTACATAAAATATTATCTACGCGAAATTTACGCCTTTCGCCCATTTCTATGCGTAACGATATGATGAAACCGGCAGCGCGCCTCATACATTTCATCCGCGCCGACAATCACAACCGGATCGTCCATATCCGCCGGATTCCCGTTTACGATTCGCTGCGTCCTCGTCGCCGGCTTTCCGCAAACCATACAGATCGCGGTCAATTTATCGACCCGTTCCGCTTTCGCAATTAACGTCGGCATAACCCCAAACGGGATACCGCGGAAATCCATATCTAATCCGGTCAGAATTACGCGGATTCCGTCGGCGGATAAACGGTCGACAATTTCGACGATAGAGTCGTCGAAAAACTGCGCTTCGTCAATCCCGATAACGGTCGTTTCGGGGGCTAAGAACTGATAAAGATCGCCGATTTTATCGATCGGGAGCGCGTCGATCTCGATTCCGCCGTGAGAATGTACGCGTTCCATGACGTAGCGGTCGTCGATAATCGGTTTAAAAACCTGAACTTTGTTTTTCGCGATAACGGCTCGTCGTAAACGGCGGATCAGTTCTTCCGTCTTTCCGCAAAACATCGGGCCGCATATGACCTCGATCGGCGCAGGTTGTTTATCCATCATTTCTCTAAACAGCTCCATCCATAAGGTAATCTAAAAATCCGTTCGATATTGTACATTATAAATTGCCTTCAGAAAAGCATGCCGGATTCGGAAGGTTTTGGTTCGATTCAAACGCCGCGAAAATTTGACTGTAATACCGCGTGATTTCGCTTGCGATCATCGTTCGGTTTTCCGAAGATTTACGGCGGAAAATATCCCCGGCCCGCCCATGGAACCAGACCGCCGCCAGAGCCGCGTCAAGCGGAGCGTACCCCTGCGCGATCAAGCCGGCAATCGACCCGCTCAGAACGTCGCCGCTTCCCGCTTTCGCTAAAACGGCGTTCGCGAACGGAGCGGCATAGGTACCCCCATCAGGCGCCGCGATACAAGTATAAGCGCCCTTCAGAACCACAATCGCGTTCCATTCGCGCGCTTTTTCCTCCGCTAAACGGATTCGGTTCGCCTGAACCGCAGCGATGGAGCAGCCGCACAACCGCGCCATTTCGCCCGGATGCGGCGTCAGGACAGCATTCGGCGGCAACCGTTTCAAAAGTTCGGCATGGCCGGCTAAATAATTCAGCGCGTCCGCGTCAATCACCGGACAACGCATTTTCCCCAATATCTCCGGCGCGAAAAATTGGTCCAGAAACGCGGTCGCCTCCCGCCCGGTTCCGAACCCGGGACCGACGAGCCAAGCCGAACGCTCCTTATCCGGGAGGCGGCTCTCGAGTAAGCGGCGGTCGTCGTTTTCATTTCCTGAATAAACGTCCCAAATTACCTCGATCAAACGGCCTCCGACCGCGTTTCGGACCGTTTCGCTCGAAATAATCTCCACCAGTCCGGCCCCGATCCGGTACGCCGCTTCGGCCGATAAACTGACCGCGCCTAAATAATTTTCGCAGCCGCCGAAAACGCGCGTCATCCCAAACGCGCCTTTGTGCGAGATGTCAGGGCGTCTCTGAATCAGTCTCCGAATGAACGATTCTGTGAGCCAGCGGCGCTGAATCCGGCTGTAAACCGGTAAGTCCGGCGCTAAATCCATCCGAACAGTCGTGATCTTCCCTGAAACGGCCGCCGCTTTTCCGAAAAGCTGACCGATTTTTACGGCGTGAATCGCGATCGTCTCGTCGGCGGTTAAAGCGTCTTCGTCCGCTTCGCCCGTATCGCAATGAATTCCGGAAGCGCAATCAACCGCAACAATCTCCGCCGCGAAATTGCGCGCGTTCAAGCGTCTGAAAAAAGATCGAAAACGGTCCGGGAGCGGCGGACGGAAACCGATACCGAAAATTCCGTCAAGAATAACGTCCGCCTCCCGCAACAGATCGAAGCAGCGATTCGAAGACGACGCCGGATCAAAGGGAACCGTTTCGATCGCTTCCCTGCGTAAAATTTCGCAGTACATATCTTCGCGACGATCGGCCGTCATCACCGCCGCGACCTTTCGTCCGGCGGCTTTTAACTCGGACAACGCGACAATCGTATCCGCACCGTTATTGCCTTTTCCGATTAATCCGACAACGGCAACGTCGGAAGAGGGAAATTTTTCAGCAATCCGCTTCGCGATCGCGCTTCCGACCATGCAAACCATTGCCGCGTAACTCGTGCCGGCTTCGAAACCTTCGGTCTCGATCTGACGCATTTCCGAAATAGTAACTATTTCCATCGCACCCCCAATAAAGCCATACAAAGACGGATCGGACGATACCGGCTCCCCAATATCCGATTTTAATTATAGCCTTTCGATCGCGCTTTCATCAAAACCGGAGAGGATCCTATCCTATTCTCACGGACCGTCTTCGGCGTTTGCAATTCGCCTTAAAAATCGGATAAAATCGTATAGCATCCAACAAAAAAATAGGTTCGGCGGAAAGTCCGATCCGCCGAACCGGGAGAAAAATTTATGCGCAAAGTTACCTTTTTCTTAATGGACGCATGTCCATACTGCCGTCAGGCGCTCAAGGCGATTGAGGAACTGAAATCCGAAAACGAACTATTTCAAAGCGTTGAATTTGATCAGATTGAAATCACGCGCAGCCCGGAGAAAACGGGCGGATATGATTTTCATTACGTGCCGACGATGTTCATCGGCGGCGCCAAATTATACGAGGCGCGCCCGGGCGAAACCTACCCGGATTGTAAAGAAAAGGTCCGCGCCGTTCTCGAATCCGCGGTTCAATAAGCGCATATGAAAATCGTTTTTTCAATTCTGAACAAAATAATTTTAATCGCATTGCCCTTCGTTTACCTGATCGGCGTAATCCTATTCGTTTTTCAGCCATGGTTTTTATCGTTCGAATACCGGCGTTCAAACTTCCCGGCTGACCAGTACGGGTTCAGCGATTCCGAACGCTTCGATTACGGCGCGCGATCAATCATTTATATAACAGCGCTGCCGGAGTCGTCGTTAGAGGCGATTGTCGATCGGGACGGCGCAGCGATCTATCAGGAATCAGAAATCGCACATATGGCTGACGTCCGCCGCGTATTCCAAACCGCGCGCTGGGGGTTTCTGATCATCGTCGCCGTAATTATTCTGGTCTTGGCGTTCGGATGGCGGCGGCCCGCCGCGCTTCAGGCTGCCTTCTCGACGCTTAAAACGGGGTCCCTGATAGCCGTCGCGTTATACCTGGGATTTACCATGATCGCGCTGACCGCGTTCGAACCGTTATTCTATCGATTCCATCAGCTTTTTTTCGCCGAGGGCAGCTGGCTTTTCCATCCGTCCGCTACGCTGATCCGCCTCTTTCCGAAACAACTTTGGATCGACGCGTTTATTATCGTCGGCGCCGCTTCAGCCGCGCTTGCGATCGTGTTCTACGGTCTGTTTCGGCTGTTCGGGAAACGCGTCCGAATTTCGTCTAAAACTTTGAAAAACTCGCCGCAGCGCCGCCAGCAATAAAAATCATCAATGGGAGAAAAATTATGCCGCGAAAAGTCGTGATCACCTGCGAATCAAACTGCGACCTGCCGCAGTCCGAACTGGAAAGATTAGACGTCCGCGTCCGGTCAACTTATATCAACGTTAAAGAACGGACGTACCGCGACGGAACCGAGTTAACACCGAGCGACCTTTTCGAACTGACGAAAGACCGCCATACAAAAGCGACGACCTCCGCGATCTCGATTCACGATTATGAAGACCTATTCCATGAATTCGACGGTCAGGACGTAGAGATTCTGCATCTCGGCGTCGCAAGCAACTTTTCCGCCTGCAACAGCAACGCGCGAATCGCCGCCGAAAAATTTTCAAACGTCCGCGTCTTCGATTCAACAACCGTCAGCGCAGGACAAGCCCTCGCGCTTTACCGCGCCGCCGAGCTGCGCGATCAGGACCAGACGGTCGATCAGATTATCAGCAGCTTGACAGAGTACGTGAACCGTATTCATTTCCGCTGCGTTTTAGATACGGTCGATTATATACGCCGCGGCGGACGCTTATCGGCGACGGTCGCCCTCGGCGTCGAAATATTAAAAATCAAACCGGAAATTACCGTCCAAGACGGAAAAATTACGATCGGGAAAAAATACCGCGGGAACCTTGAAAAAGTCCTGACTACGTTTATCGACAATAATTTGAAAGGCAGATCCGACCTGGAAAAAACGCGGCTGATGATTCCGAATACGCTCCGAGACAAAGAACTGCTAAAGCGTTTGCGGGATTATGCCGCGTCGCTCTGCCCGTTCGAGGAAATATTGCTTGCGGACGTCGGCTGCGTCGTATCCTGTCATGCCGGGCCGAACGCTTTCGGCTTAGCGTACGCGACGCTTTAATCTAACAATCTAACCGAATGAAATGAACTGAAATTGAAAACGGCCGGGCAAGCGCAGTCTGCGAAACGTCCCGACCGTTTTTATATCAACAATTGAAGCAAAAATACGCCTACGGGAAAACGACGACCAGCAGCATCTTGAACCGTTCAAGCGCGTAAACCGAATGTTCCTTTTCCGCCGGCATCAAGATCGATTCCCCTTCCTTGACGGTAAATTCCTGATCTTCGATCCGGATCCGGCCGGCCCCTTCTAAACATTGAACCAACGCATCGCCGTGCGACGCGTGCGTACTAATTTCTTCATCCTTATCGAACGCGAAAAGCGTTACCGAAACAGCCGGGTTCTGAGCCAACGTTTTGCTGACGACTTGGCCCTCGGCGTAATCGACTTCATCGCGAAACGTTACCGGCGTCGCTGCCGGGAAGTTCTTAATCATTTTCTTCGTCATCGTGTCAATCCTCTATTCTTTTCTTTGTTTAATATCGATCATTCTATTCGTTTTAAAGAATAAAGTCTGTCGCAATTACAACGAAAAACAAAAAGCAATGTCTCAAAATTGAGGCATTGCTTCATTTTATTTCGCTGCCGGATTATACTTCGACCGTCCAACCGAATTCGTCTTTCAGGCTTCCCGTTTGGATTCCCAAAATCGTCTGATACAAGCGTTGCGCGATCGGTCCGGTTTTTCCGCCGTTGACGGAAACTTTTTCGCCCTTCCAGCACAATTCGCCGACCGGCGAGATAACCGCGGCCGTACCCGACGCGAACGACTCGTTCAGATTGCCCTTCTTCGCCGCTTCAAAAACTTCATCGATCGTCAGCTTCCGTTCCGAATGCGGAATGTTCCAGTATTTCAACAGGTTTAAAATCGTATCGCGGGTAATTCCGGGTAAAATCATGCCGTCCAGCGGCGCGGTAATCACTTCGCCGTCGATAACGAAAAACGCGTTCGAGGTCCCGATTTCCTGAACATATTTTTTATCGACGCAATCGAGCCACAAAACCTGACTATAACCGGCCTTTTCCGCCTTTTCCTGGGCCTTCAGGCTCATCGCGTAATTCCCGCCGATTTTCGCGAAACCGGTCCCGCCGGGCATAGCGCGCGAGTATTCGTCCTCAACGAAAATCTTCGTTAACGGCAAATTTCCGTCGTCAGATTTTTAATACGATCAGACCGGACTGAGAATAATCATGAATTTATAAGGACTT
>JASBYO010000013.1 GCA_029983925.1 Flexilinea sp. | reverse complement strand
TAACGATACGGGTTCCGCGTCGTTCAGTTTCCTGACGACGAAAATGATGTCGACGAATTTGTATCAGGGAATGACCTTTACGGCCATTCTTCCGCAAGGGTACGAATACGCCAGTTCCCGCGTTACGAACGGCAACGTTCAAGCCAAACTTCAATCCGTTACGGTGTCGAATTACGGAACCGGGAAAAAAGTCGTTCTTAAATTTAACGATTTCCCGCATTCAACTGTCGGCAATACGCAGGCGCAGCAATTTAACTTTGTTGTTAACTACGTTCCGACCCCGAGCGCGCCGACTTCAGCTCAGACGATTACCGGTTATTTGAGCATGACCCAATACAACGAGATCCAGGAAATCGGGTCCACCGGGATGTATAAATTGCTCAAGAACGGCAATACGATCGCGACGTCGATCGGTATGATCGGAACGGATTCGGACGACGGCGACGGCGACGGTAATACGACCGAGAAAATCTTTAAGGATACGGCCAAAATTAAGGCTATCGTCCCGGCGAACGAGCTTAAAGGCTCCTCGTACTTTGATTCGACCGGTTATACCCGCCTGAAGAACGTCGCCCGCGGCAATACATATACCTACCGTACCGAATTAACGGCGTATGGTTCTCCGGTATCGCGCGGCGTCGTTTATGAGGCGTTCCCGGATCCGGGAACGGGGTCTAACTCGCGGCTTAATGGTCAGATTCCCAATCCGGCTCCGGCTCGGTATCGGATCGAATACTGTACGACGCCGAATATGCCGGCGAACGCGGTTGCCGGCGCGGCGGACGGCGCTTGTACGAGCGGCTGGCAGACGTCGCTCCCGGATTATTCGCAGGCGACGGCTTATCGGATTAAAGTCCAAAACGGTCAGTCGATCCCCACGAACGTGACCGATCAATTCTTAGTTACGATGACGGCGAACGGCCGCGGTTACGATACCTCGGAACATGACGTTTGGTATTCGCAGGACGACGGGCTGACATTCAAGAAGACAACCGGGTCGGCGTTGACGGTCGCGTCCAAGCTGCGCGTAAAGATTACCTCGCGTTGGACAAAACCGAGTCAAACGATCCCGAATCCGGATACGACGGCGACGATCGCCGGTACGCCGGCGGATCTGATTGTTGCGGGCGAAACGGGGTCCGTTGCGCTGAACGGTTCTGGGCTTCCGAATACGGATTCCTCGATTACGGAAACGAAAGATTTGACGGTATTCGGCGTTCGCTCGAACTTGAATATTCCGTTATCGTACGTAATTACCGCTTCCGCTGTTCAGAATTGGACCGGACCCGATGCAAGCGGAACTTGCTCCATTAATGAGGGCGCGAATAAAAACGCGGCGGATCAGTCATACGATTACCATTGCTATTTAGATTATGAGTATCCTTCGCCGTCATCCGTTGTTTTGACGGGAACGAAGAATTGGGATCCGAATATCAATTTGGGACGCGCGGGCGCGTTTGAGATTTACCTTCAGTATCGCGTCAAGAACTCCGGTCAGGATTGGGCGAACGTCCCGCCGGCGCTGCTGCTGCCATCGGCGGGAACGGTTACAAACTGTCTTCAGTCGAACCCGGTCGAACCGTCCGGCACGTTGAACGGCGAATCGTTCGTTTGGTGCGTTCCGAAGGGTCCGAGCGCGACCGGTACCGACGAGTACGAGTTCAGAATTTTTGAAAAAGCAAAGATGCCTGAAGCGCTGGTAAAGTGGAAGGCGAATGGCGCGACGCCGATTTATATCGGCGGTATGACACTCGTAGGTTACGCTTCCGACTCGATGCCGATCAGTAATGGCGCGGGGGCGGCGACGTTGTCGAATGTCTTAAATATGAAAAATCACGGTGACGACGATGATCCGAGTACGCCTGGAACGAACGAAGACGCGATTAAAGTTAAAGTAAGCTGGTATAACGGTCCCGCGAATAAGCCGGACGCTTATGCTACGCTATTGAGGATGCCGTTAAGCGGCGGAGAGGCCTGTACGCTCGGAACGACGCCGGAAACGGTTATCGTCGGCGGCAATCCGGTCCGCATCAAGATCAGCAATCTGACCGAAGGCGGTTGGACGACTTCAAATATCAGCGGCGATGTCGTCGCTGAGAAAACTTACGAATTAACGGGTATGCCGAAGATGAATGAATACGGCTGTACCTATACGTATTTCGTGGCTGAAACGGATGCTGGCGGAACGGATCTGACCCCGGCGGGATACAACAAGACGATTACCGGGAGCGGAAAGAACTATTCGATCGTTAACCGCTATAACGTTCCGCATATTCCTGTCACAGGGACGAAGAAATGGGTCGGCGGCGACTTGTTGGTTCGCCCGACGATTTCTATGGGTCTGTATATTAAAGAAACGATCGGCAGCGTCGATTATTTACTCAGCCCGGAACATCCGAACCTCAGCTCGCGCGTTCCTCAGCCGATTTACTTGATTGACTGCGGAATTCCCGGAGATCCGACGACGTACGAGGCGGCGGGTATTGTCGCTGTCGCAGACGGAACAATCCCGAACAATGAAGATACGGTTTCCTGGTGCGTTCCGCAATTCTATAAAGACGGCGTAACGCCGATTGTATACTATGTCGATGAAAATTTAGGCAACGAATTTTCGAACGCGTCGCCGGGCGCGGGCGCGCCGGCAGGCCCGAGCGGGCTGAATTCGGGTGCGTTGGCTCCGGCGAGTTACGCTAAAACGTATACCAACGGTAATCTGGAAATTACGAATACCTATGTGCCGCCTACGGTCAATCCGGACGTAAACGGAAACGGCTCGATCGAAGCGGCGGTTGTCTGGCTGCCGGCGGGCGTGACCCCGGGCGGCGATATTACGTTGACGTTGGTGCGTACGATTAATCAAGCGACAGATTGTACGGCGGATCCGATGCCAGGCGATTGTGCCGTAGTGGCGACGGCTCCGGCGAAGACGCTGACGGTTGCCGACGCCGCGACGCATCTATGGAAACATAAGTGGGTCGATACGCCAGGAAACAATGCGGACGACTTGCCGGCGACTGATGCTGATGGACGTCGTTACTACTATAAAGTTGTAGGCAGCGACGCTCCGGCGAATTTTGTGAAGGAAGCTTCGACGGGACCGAATGCTGCGTTGACTGTGACCTATCGTTACCAGGCGCCGCGTACGGTTGTCGTTGGAACGAAAATTTGGGACGGCGGACCGGCGTCAAAACCGAACGTCCGTTTCACGCTGCAGCGCTCTTCCGATGCCGGCGGGAGCTGGGAAGACGTGCCGAATAACGAGGTCTTCCTTGACGGAACGCATGCTGAACCGGAATTTGCAAAACGGGCGGCGATAACGTTGGCCGGGGGACCGGCGCCGGACACGGAAGCGAAATGGTACACGACGAAGAACGCGCCGAATGGGACCGAATATATTTTCAGTGTACGGGAACAAGCTGTTTCAAATTATGTCGGTTTGAATGTTGACGCCGGCGGTACTCCAGTTCCGAACTCGATGCAAATTAGGAATACGTATCGATCGCCGATCGGGAACGTTATGCTGAAGAAAGTATGGACCGGCGGTCCGGCGAACCGCCCGAACGTGACCGTAACGTTGCGCCGATCCATTGACGGAACATCTTGGGAGGATGTACCTAATTCCCAGCTGAATATCGACGTTGGCGACGAGGACACGGTTAACCCATTGACGTTAACGGGCGGCGCTGCGCCGGATACGGAAGCGAAATGGTTAACGCCATTGCGCGATTTGGACGGCGTCCCGTATCAATTTACAGTCGTTGAAGCGAATTTGGACGAATATCCGAATCCGACGATTTCGGTCGCTTCGGGAAATAATCGAACGATTACGGTTGTGAATACCTTTAAGTCGAAGAAAACGGATGTCGAAGGAACAAAGCTTTGGAGCGGCGGTTCGGAAATCGCTAAACCGGCTTCAATTCAGCTGACGCTGCAGCGGGACAACGGCGGCGGTATGTTCGTTGCGGTTGATCCGGCAGAATTGACGGCCCCAGACGCAACGTATGTTACGGCGAATCCTGCGACGGTTGCCGACGACGGCTCCGGAAACTGGAAAGTCAAATGGAGCGTCGATGAGAAGGACGGCGCGGGCGTCAACTATACCTATCGGGTCAGTGAAGCCCCTGCGGACGTTCCTTCCGGTTGGTTCATTGATACGACAACCGCAGGCGCGACGACTGATCGGCAGATTACGAACCGGATTAAGGTTGAAAATAATCAGACGGTTACCGGTGAAAAGAAATGGATCGGCGGACCGCGCGCGGATATCTCAATGGTACTTTGGCGCGTTGTCGTCAACGCTGACGGAACGGACCGTCCGGGAACGAAGGTCCAGGTTCCGAATGGCGACGATCCCCAGACGCCGATTGTCGAAGCGATTGCTAATCCGGTTAATTTGACGTTGGCGACAGAGGGCGCTCATGGTTGGAAGAATACTTGGAGCGGTTTGCCGGATCGCGACACGGCTACAGGCTTGAAATATCGATACTTTATTGACGAACAGGCTGTACCGGGTGGATATCGGAAGGTTAAGAGCCAGGCCGATCCGACGCCGATTACGGATAATGAGACGCTGACGGTGACGAACGAATTAATTCCGTTGCCGGGGAACGTCACTGGCGTAAAAATCTGGCAGGGCGGACGTGATAAAAACCGTGAGGCTGTCGTCCTTCAGTTATGGCGTACGCCGACCGGCGGCGGCGCTGCTGAGATGGTTCCTGCTATACCCGGGATTACCAATCCGGTTACGCTTAATCCGGATAACATAACCGGTAATCCGGCGCATAACTGGCAATATACTTGGTCGGGTTTGGACGCGACAAACTACACGTATGAAATTCGTGAAGACGCTACAGGTTTGACGAAACATATGGAAATTGCCGATGCGAATCCGAATACGGTTACAAATAAATATATTGTCCCGCCTTTCGACGACCCGGGAACGCCCGGAAATGAGAGTGGGAAAGTTACCGGTCGGGTTGTCTGGCTGAACGGCGGCGCGGAGATCGACAGCGCGTCGGTCCAGCTCCAAATTTATGCTCAGAAGATCGTTCTCGGAAATCCGGTATTCGTACCGATCGGGGCTCCGATAACGCTTAACGGCGCGGATGCCGCAACGCATCATTGGCAGCATGAATGGACGAACTTGCCGGGTGAGGATGAAGCGACCGGAGACCCGTATGTGGCGTATGTTGTCGACGATGTCTCCGTTCCGGCGGGATTTGAACAGGTTGATGAGAAAGACCCGCTGTTGCCGATCATCACCGACAACAGAGACCTTCAGGTAACATACCGGAAGCCTCAGGCTGCGGGTACGTTCACCGCGAAAAAGGTCTGGTCGGGCGGAACGCCGGCGGCAGGCTGCGATGTGGAACTGCAGCTGTGGCAAGGCCCGGCGGATGAATCCGGCGGCTTTATGGTCACGACAGACATAAACAACGCGCCGTTAGCCAATCCGGTAACGTTAACTTTCGGAGATGCCGGAGCGCATCACTGGGAGCATACCTGGACGAATCTGAAGGCATTGCCGGCGGGAACCATTTACTTTGTCAAAGAAGGCCCGATCCCGGGCGGATGTCCGTTTGTCGAAGCGCCGGATTCCAACCCGCAGACGGTCACCAATAATTATCAGATCGGGACGAAGACGATTACGGTTACCAAAACCTGGGTTGACGGCCGGGTTATGCGCGAACCGGTGGAATTGACGCTCGAACGGATGCCGGTCGGCGGCGCTTGGGAAACCGCGCCGTTAGAAGCGGGCGCAGGCTGCACCGCTGCGAATCCCGTCACGGTGAACCCGCCCGGCGGCGTTAACAATCCGAGCGCCCCGGCAGGAAATCAGAGCGAAGCGGTAAACTTCTGCACGAAGGAAGCCAACGCGGACGGAGCTTATCAGTTCCGAATCGTTGAAAGCGAACCGGCGGCGAATCTGCATAACGATCTCTGGAACGGCGTTGTGAGCGGCGACGCGAATAGCGGTTTTGTCGTGACCAATACGTTTACGCCGGTTACGCAGCCGCTTACGATTACGAAGATTTGGGGCAGCGTTATCGCCGCGAATCCGGTGACGATTAAGCTCCAACAGGCGACGGGCATGAACCCGCCGGATCCTGCCAACGATCAGGATATCACGCTGACTGACGCCTACTTTGTCGGCGGCGGAGGCGGTAACCCGACACGGTGGGAAAAGACCGTTCAGATGCCGACGACGGATTCGCAGGGTGTCGCGTATACCTATACGGTCACCGAAGACCCGATCCCGTTGTGCGTGACGTCGTATCCTGCTGCGCTGACGGTTCGGAACGATTGTAATTCGGCCCAGCGCAACTTGAAAATTGTTGTCGAATGGATCGGCGGTCCTACGCCGCATCCGGCGATCAACGCGCACGTGAAGGGTCATATCGGCGCGACGGATCAGGATGTCCCGCTGAATCCTGCCGGATTGTTTGAAGAGACGTTATCGCTTCCGGCGAATCATACTGATGGAACGCTCATCAATTACACAGTGTCGATGGACATGACCCAACCCGGTCTTGCTGATTTCGACCTTGAATTCGACCCTGCGGTTCCGACGGTTCAATTGACGACGGACAAGGAAGTCAAAATTAAACTGACTTACCGGGCTCCGCAGAACTCCGTGACGGCGAATAAAGTTTGGGTCGGCGGCGGAACGTTGTCGCGTCCGACGATCTGGTTCACGCTGTACCAGAAAGTTCAGGGGAGTATTAATGCTCCCGTTCCGGTCCCGGGCGCTCCGACGATGGTTCTCAACCACGGGACGACATCGGTCACTTGGCCGAATATTCCTCAGGTCGACGCCAGCGCGCAGCCGTTAGAATTCAGCGTTCACGAAACCGACGCCGGCGGCGACGTTACTTTCGTCCCGCCGAGTTATACGAAAGTCGAATCCGGATTAACGGTTACGAATACCTATCAATCGACCGGTACGGTTTCGGCGAATAAAGTCTGGCAGTCCGGCAGCGGACCGCACCCGACGATCTGGTTCAAGCTGTACCGTCAGCTGGGTTCGAATCCGGTTGAAGAAGTACCTCTGGCTCAGGCTCCGATTATTGAGCTGACGCCGGGTATGCTCCAGGCGGACTGGAATAACGTCGAAGTGACCGATCCGGACGGAAGACCGTATAAGTTCTCAGTCAAGGAAGTTGACGCGACGGGCGCCGATTGGACGCCGGACGGTTATATCAAGATCGAACGCGATCTGACCGTTGTCAATACGAAGCGCGGTCTGCTGACGGTTGCGGTCAATACGGATCCCGCGACGACGATGGCGTTTGAAATCAACGTCACGAACGCGAACGGCGACAGCACGTCCGCCCGTATCGATAACGACAGCTCCGACCCGACCAATCCGGATCAGATGGTCGTTACGGACATTCCGACCGTTGCCCATACGGTCAAGATCACGAACCTTGACCCGAATATCTGGGAAGTTACTAAGATTGAATGTACTCAGAAACCGCTGGGCAGCACCAATCCTTTGGATGAGGTTCCGCTCCCGATTACGCCGGTTCACGACTTCAACGGTAAGCTGACGGGCGAATTTACGATCGATACGGTTCAGCCTGAACATGCGCTGGCTTGCGTTTACGATCTGCGCAGCTTGGTCGGCGGACGGATCATCGTCAATAACGAAACCTTACCGAACCCGGCTCAGCCGATCTTCCCGACGTATGAATATCGTACAGACGGCGCCGGCTACAACAGCTTTACCTTGGCGGCGAACTCGGTCATTCCGGATTCGCAGGAAGTCCAGCCGGGCACTTACCAGGTCGCTCAGGCGAATATCAACGGTTGGGTCACGATGGACGTTATCGTTACCAGCTCAATTCCGGGACGCAAGCCGTTTGTCAGCCTCGCTGATCAGCGTATCGCCGGTCCGGTACCGGCGAACGGCACCGGTTGGGAATCGCTCCTGACGTTCACGCTCGAACCGAGGGAAACGGTAACGGTCAAATTTGTTAACGCGCCGTCGAATACGGTCATGATCCGTAAAGAAACGCTCCCAGCGGGCAAGCCTCAGAAGTTTGAATTCCGCGGACGGATCAGCGGTTTCATCGGCGACGGCGAATACCTGATCGAATCCGGGTTAGTGCCGGACGGTACGCAGTGGCAGATTACGGAACAGGGCTATGACGAGTGGCGGCTGACGGAAGTCCGCTGTGTCGAACGCGGCGTGATCGGCGAAACGCCGACCCGCGGCGATCATGGCCTGGCGTCCGCGTTCATCGGCCTTGATGACGGTGAGATTATCGTTTGTACCTTTATCAACCGCCATGAGACGGAACCGGAAGAACATTACGATCCGCCGGTACCGGGCTTCACGGACTTCGATACGCTGCCGCGCACCGGTTTCGCGCCGGGCCGCGTCACGAAACTGCCGGAACAGCCGGCGGCGAAGCTCTACCAGACGTCGCCGATGGTCCTGAACGTTCCGGGTCTGAATCAGTCGCTCGAAATCTTCGGTATCCCGAGAGTCGACGGGAACTGGGATATTACGTGGCTCGGTCAGCATGCCGGCTACCTCATGGAAACAACGTATCCGACGCATGAGGGCAACTCGGTCATCACCGCCCATGTCTGGGACGCTTACAACAACCCGGGTCCGTTCTACGGATTGAAAGACTTGGTCTACGGCGACCAGTTTACGATCCAATTCGCCGGTAAGACGTACGTCTTCGAAGTTCGCGAGAACGAACAGATTCTTGAGACGGATGCGGCGAAGATGCTGGCGGCGAAGCAGGGCAGCTGGATTACCCTCATGACCTGCGAATCGTATGACGAAAGCGCTGACAACTACGCGTACCGTCGTATCGTCCGCGGCGTCCTGGTCGACGTTCAGTAAGATCCTTTCGAAAATCGGACCTTCGCGGTTCGGAATGACGGAAACGAGGCCCCTCTCTTTCGAGAGGGGCCTTTTTGTATAACGCGTTCCGCCCCGATTACGGTTTTTCATACGAAAGAACGAAATCCGAATAACGACTTGCGCGCAGGCGCTGACGACGGAGCGGAATCCGTCGCCTGAAAGTTTCGAGCTGAATAGCGCATTGGCCGGCGTTATTTTTTACGCCATGGCGCGGAGGATTTTGAACGATCCCGTTTTCCCGCGGCTTGATTCAGGTTTCCCAAGCCGCGGGTTCGGGAATTTTCCTTCGTATCCTGATTCGAGGCTGCGGCTCCGAATTTCAATCCTCATGTTTTACCGGATTCATTGGCGGAAAATGAGTATAATACGTTGGAAAGGTAGATGACCGACGATTTATCCCACCGGCCAGGCTCATGATAAATAAATTGAACGAACAAAAAAAGAACAACCGGACTGATACGGGGATCAGTTATCTGAATATGGCCGGACGAATGATGATCCTGATCGCGCTTTCGACGAGCGTTATCCTCCTGAGCGCGTTTTACCTCGGCGGCCGTCTTGATCAAATTTGGGGATTGAAACCGAAATTGACGATCGTTTGCTGCGCTGCCGGCGTGATCGGATCGGCCTGGATCAATTTTCGGATCGCGATCCGTACCGCCGCGGCGTTGAGCCGCGAGCCTGATCCGGCGTCCGATAACGAGACTGAAAAGGAACGGAACTGCGGAAATGGTTGAAAAAAACTTGGCCGTAACGGAAGCGCCGGCGAATCCGTCCGGGAAATCGAGACGGTCAGCGTTGACTGCGCTGATCGTCTCCGCGCTGGTCGCGCTGAATATTCTCATTGTAAAAGTATATCCTCCGATCGCGCCGCAGATTTCAGTTGTCCCGGAATCCGTCTTGGTAGAGATTGTGGACGGCGAGCCGGTGGCCCGACCGTGGTTTACGTTGCCGCTGGTCGGTCCGGTTTATTTGACGAATACGCTGACAGCGGTTTTCTTCGTTTTTGCGCTGCTGCTGATTTTAGCGGTCGCGGTGCGGCGTTCGTTGAAACGGAGCGGGCTGCGCCCGTCCGGTTTGGCCCTGTATTTGGAAGTTATTTTGGATATGGCGGGCGGGATGGTCAAGAACGCGATCGACCCCGCCTGGCGCGACCGAATCCTGCCGTTCTACTTTACCTTCTTTATTTATATCCTTCTTGCCAACGCGACGAAAATCCTGCCGTTTTTTGAAACGCTGGGATTGGCGGTTCCGGTTAATGGCGGCGTCGCCGCGCAGCGTTGGGCGCCGGGTTTTTTAGCGCTGACGAACCGAACGGTTCCGGCGGGAACCCAGGGGTACGAGCTGATCGGGTTTTTCCGCGGCGCGTCAACGTCGCTGAACTTCACGCTGAGTTTGGCGATCGGCTCGGTTCTCATGATCCAGATTTTTGGGGTTAGAGCCAACGGCTGGCGCTATTTTACCAAGTTCCTGCCGCTTGAATATTTCGTCGGTTTCGGCCGGTTCGTTCTCGCTAATTTCCGCTTGGGACGCGCGCGCCGGATCGCGGTATGGCGTGAAAAAGGGGAACAGGATGCCGGGGCGGAATGGCTGGCGAAATTTGACGCCGAAGCGGCGCGGCGCGATATCGCCGATTTCCGGCGGAAGAGCGGCGGCTTTTTTATCGATACTTTCGTCGGAATACTGGAGTTTGTTTCGGAGGCCGCGAAAATTTTATCGTTCGCGTTCCGCCTGTTCGGAAATATGTTCGCGGGGAGCGTTTTGCTGCTCTTCCTCGGCTATATGGCGCCGGTCTTCCTGACGTCGTTTTTGCAGTTGTATGAGTTGATCTTCGGTTTAATTCAGGCGTTTGTATTCAGTATGCTGACGGCGATTTTCATGAACATGGCTGTTCGTCATGGACATGAATAGTCGATAATCGTCGGCTGAAGATGTTTCGGAAAAGAGGTTAGAAAAATGGATCCACAGGCAGCAAAATATATCGGGACCGGTATCGCGATGTTGTCGCTGGCGGGCGCTGGAATTTCGATCGGCATGATCGGAAAATCGGCGCTGGAAGGAATCGCGCGCAATCCCGAGGCGCAAAGCAATATTATGTCGGCGATGATTCTGGCAATCGCGTTCGCCGAATCGATCGCGATTTACGCGCTTGTTATCGCGTTTCTGATGCTCTTCAGTTAACGAAGGCGGACGCTTCATGAACGCATTAACGGCGTTAGGAATTAACAGCGGCAACTTGCTGATCAGTACGATTTGTCTGGCGATCGCTTATCTGATTATCGCTCAATTTATTTTGAAACCGATTCGCGAGCGCGCGAACGAACGGCAGGCGGAAATCGATCAGGGCTTGGAAAACGCGCGCAAAGCTCAGCGGCTTATCGCCGACGCGGAAGCCCAGGCGGCCGCGATCCTCAGTAAAGCGGAAGCGAGCGCTTCCGAAATCTTGAAAACGGCCAACGATCAGACAGTCAAACAGCGCGAGGATTACCGCGCTCAGTTGGAGGCCGAATATACGGCTCAGATGCGCAATACCAAGGCGTATCTGGATCAGGAACGCGACTTGATGCTGCGGCACTTGCGCGATCAGATTATCGACTTATCGATCGAAGGCGCGAAAAAATTGATCGACGAGGAACTGAAAATCAATCCGCAAAAACAGAAGCAGCTGCTCACCGAAGTTTTTACCGGGATTCGGAACGGAAATTTCGCGCTGATTACGGACGAATTTCCGAAAAATTTGGAGCGGATCGACGTTACGACGGCTATCGCGCTGACGGACGAAGAAAAGGCGCGGATGACCGCGGAATTGAAGCCGCGATTGGCGGCCGGCGGCGTGATCGATTTTCAGGTCGATCCGAAGATCTTGGGCGGCGTCGTCGTTCATAGCGGAAATATCCTGATCGACCAGTCGATTTCGGGGCGCGCGCGCGAACTGAAAGACGCGCTCCATCAGTAAGAAAAGGAAGCGGGAACGAAAGGACGGCCGGATGTATGCCGGTTGATTTTGCCAAGCTGCTGCCGCAGATTCGCTCGTTCGGCGATCAGGCGCTGACGAATCAAACGCGGGCAGAAACGCAGCTGACAAAGCTGCGCGAATCTTTTCTCAAGGCGGCGGAGACCCCGGATCTTAAAGATGCGGTTCTCGGTAAGTTAGCCGGAAAAGGAACGGTCCATATCGCGCTTCCGACGGAAGAAGCGATCGATTCCCAATTTTCGAGTCCGGCCGGGGCGCGTCAGGCTCGGACGATTCTGGCGGCCGACGGGTCGCAGGTCGTTCCGAACCGCCACGAGGAAATCCGTTTCGGCTTAATCAACATCGCCTTATTTCAAACCCAGCCCGGCTCGGGAAAAGTTCCGCTCGAGATCGTTTCGACCCAGTTATTGGATGAATTCGAAGATCGCGAACGGCTTGACGAGTACCGCGTTTCTTACTTGCGCGATTTGGAGGAACGCTGTCTGATCGCCGATATGGCTTCGTCGTTCGACGTTTCCGCCGCGCCTGTCGTCGCGCTGACGGACGGCCCGATCTCGATTTTCCAACAGCGCAAACCGTTAGCGAACGTTCCGACGGCGCTGCCGCAGGCCGATCGGGAACGTTTCGAAAAAGCGCACTCGCTTCTTGAAAAAAAACGGATCGTTTACGCCGGGTACGTCGACCGCCCCGGTTCCGATCTGGTTGCGCGCATGGTTCAAACGGCGATGGACGAGCCGACGGCGGCTCCGGAACGGACCAAGCTCCTCAGCGACGCCGGATTGTTCGCGCCGCTTTTAGCGCCGCTGGCACGATCGGCGTTATTCCGGTTGGCGACGGTTAATCCCGGGTCCGAGGATTCGGAACTTTTAGCCGTCTATTTTTTCTATTTAAATATCCAAGGCGCTCAGCCGCATCGCCAACGCAGAAAAGCGACGATCGCCCGGGTCGAAATTCCCGAATGGATCGCGAAGGATCGCGCCGCGGTCGATACGCTGCATGAAACGCTTATTTCTCAGTCCGGGATTATCGACGGTATGCTGTACCCGTACGCGCTGCAGCGGGCGCATGAGATCGCGCTCGTCCGCGTTGAGGAAAAAGAGCGGATTAAGGCGAAGCTGATGGGCGAGATGGCGCGGCGCGGATTGATCCTGAACGATAAATCCGAGAAGCAGCGGGCGAAAGACTTGATTAATTTTGATTGAGCGCGTTTTCAGGCGCGGCCGGTCGGAAAAGGAAGAAAGCATGAATGGAAAACTGCCGTTCGGACGAATCTTAACCAGCAACTTACGCGCAGCGTCCGTCGCGTTCCGCGTCGGGACGGACGAAATCCCGCCGTTCGGTTCGCTCGTCCGCGTTGCGATCGGAAATAGCGGCGGCGAAGAAGTTTTCGGGTTGATTACCGATATCCGCATGGAGGAAGACGGTTTTTTGCGCCAGTTGGCGTCCGGCCCGACGCTCGATCCGGAAATCGTCTTGGATTCGCGCGAAAATCGAAACGTGCCGATCGTTTTGTCGATCCTTTTCGTCGGTTCGCGCCGGAACGGACGCCTGTCGCACCTGCTCCCGCAGCGTCCGCCGCTGACGCTTGACGAATTATACGTCTGCGACGGCGCGGAGATCGCCGCCTTTACCGGACATGGACAGTTCGGTTATTTCCGTCACCTGCTGCGCGGCGGCGAGTTTCCGGTCGAGGAACTTTTCGCGGCTCATTTTCGTTCGGCTCGTCATGCCCATGGCGCGGCGGGCTGGTCCGATTGGGAAACGCGCGCGGTCGGGGAGCTGATCCAATTATTGAACGGCAATTACGAACTGCTGAACGGCGTTTTCGGCGCGTTGAGCGATTTGGATTTCTCTGAGATGGAGGCGTAAATGACGGCGGAACGTGAAACGATCGGTTATGTGATCGGCGGGAGTCTGAAAGAAGGGATTACGGTTCGGCTGACCGTGCCGGCGACGGCCGTTCGCGAAGGCGGGTTCGTCGTGATCGAAAGCCTCGGCGTCCGTTATTACGGGTTGGCGGTAAATTTATCGCTGCGCTCGTCCGATCCGCGTTTTTCGTTGGAACGCGCCGAGCTGCGTTATAAGACGGCGTACGCGGCGGTTTTGAACGAGAAGGCGCTGTATACCGAAATGGAAGTTATGCCGGTTTTGATGCAGGAGACGGGCGGCGATATCGACGATCCCGATTACCGTCCCGCCGATATCCGCGATACCGGCGTGATGCCGATTAAGACGGTTCCGAATCACCACGCGCCGGTATACCTGGCGTCGCGTTTTGATATCGAGGCCGTTTTTAATTCGGCGGCGGCGAGCGGTAAAGCCGACAGCAGTTTTATCATCGGGACGACGCGCGAGCAGGGGCATCCGGTTCATATCAATCTGAAGAAATTTGCCGAACGCTCGAGCGGTATTTTCGGAGCGACCGGGACCGGGAAATCCTATCTGACGCGGCTGATTCTCGCCGGGCTGATGAAAAGCCGGGAAGCCGCGGTCCTCGTCTTCGACATGCATAACGAGTACGCGTTCGGCGATCGTTCGCCGGATACCGGGAAGGAAGTTCCCGGCTTGCGCGATAAATTCGGCTCGCAGGTGATGGTCGCCGGACTGGGCGCGGAGGCGAAGATTCACGGCAAACCGGTCCAGATTCCGCTTATTTTGCAAAGCTCGGATATTCATACCGCCGATATCGAGATGCTGGCGGGCGAGCTGAATTTACGCGATACGACCGGAACGACGCTGAATCAGCTTTATCAGGATTTCGGGCAGAACTGGTTTGAGGAATTCCGCAAATTGGGGAACGACGGCGAAGACGGGCTGGTCGCCTGGGCGAAGGATCATAAGCTTCACGAGGGCGCGGTCACGTCCCTTTTCAATAAGCTCGGTAAAGTTTTCGGGAAGCCGTATATTCGTCCGAAAGCGGCGAATCAGCCGGTTAAACAGATTATCGACGTCCTCTCGTCCGGGAAATCCGTGATCCTGTCGTTCAGCGGTTACGAAACCGACTTGGATTATCTCCTGGTCACGAATATTCTGACGCGGCTGATCCGCGCCGAATGGGAAAAACGGACGAACGCCGGATATACCGATCCGCGTCAAAAGCCGCAACCGCTGATTATCGCGCTCGAAGAGGCGCATAAGCTGCTGAATCGCGAGATGGCGAACCAGACCGCGTTCGCGACGATCGCGCGCGAGATGCGCAAGTATTCGGTAACGCTGTTGGTGATCGACCAGCGTCCGTCGCAGATTTACGACGAAGTCATGTCGCAGTTGGGAACGCGAATCTCGGGCTGGCTCGGCGACGACAGCGATATCGCCGCGGTGCTGTCCGGCCTGTCTGGACGCGATACGCTGCGCGGGATGCTGTCGCGGCTTCAGCCGAAAGAGGAGGTCCTGCTGCTGGGATACGGCGTGCCGATGCCGCTCCCGGTCCGTTCGCGCCGTTATGATGAGAAATTCTGGATGGAGCTTTTCGGTACGGCGGACGGAAATCGTTCGAAACTGAACTTGAAGCAGGAAGACTTTTTCTGACCGTTGTTCGGGGCCCCGTGTCGTAATAATGACAGAGGCAAATAGTTCAATAAAATCAAGGGTTTTGAAGCTTCTACCAAAGTTAAATACCGGAAAAATTGATGGTTTGTGTTGCTTAGCGCCGCTATCTGCCAAAATAATGGTTATAAGCAGCACATAAGCCCAAGAGAAAAATCGTAGAAGGAAGAATCCTCAATATGTCAGAAAGTCAGAATATTGAATATAAGGAATCTTGGCGTGACGAATATCTGAAATGGATATGTGGCTTTGCCAATGCCCAGGGAGGCAGGATATACATTGGCAAAGATGACGACGGTAAAGTCGTTGGCGTCAATGACAGCAAAAAGTTGCTTGAAGATATTCCCAATAAACTCCAGAACACGATGGGAATTATCGCCGATGTAAATTTACATAAAAGCGAGTTTGGGAACTATATTGAAATTGCTGTTCCTGCTTATCCTGTCGGTATCACATATAAAGGCGTGTATTACTATCGCAGCGGAGCAACTTTGCAGACTTTATCCGGACTCGCATTAGAAGAATTTCTACTTCGCAAGCGCGGCGCTACCTGGGATCACTCCCCCCTTCCGGTTTTTAAAATAGCTGATGTTGATGATATCGCAATTGAAAAGTTTAAGAGATTTGCCGCAAAGAAAGGCAGAATTGATCCGAGTCTTCTTAATGAGCCGAAAGCAGTGCTGCTGGACAAGCTGAATTTAATCAATGGAGATTATCTTACAAACGCGGCAATGCTTCTATTCAGTAACAACCCGGATAAATATCAGCTTGGCTCTTTTATTAAGATCGGTTATTTTGAAACAGATTCCGAACTCCTGTATCATGATGAAGTTCACGGCTCTCTTTTGGAACAAGCGGATAAAGCAATAGACTTGATTTATACCAAGTATATGAGAGCAAAGATTTCTTATGAAGGTGTTCAAAGAATCGAAAGATATTTTGTGCCGGAAGAAGCTTTAAGAGAAGCCCTATTAAATGCTATTTGTCATAAGCGTTATCAATACAGCACGCCCATCCAAGTGAGCGTATATGAAAACAAACTCTATATTGCAAACGATGGCGGTTTGCCTGAGAACTGGACGTTAGAAAATCTTATGAACAAGCATGCGTCGAAACCTTATAATCCTGATATTGCTTATGCATTTTATCTTGCCGGCTTCATTGAAAGCTGGGGAAGGGGCATTGAGAAAATATGCGATACGCTAAAGGCGGATAGTCTTCCGATGCCGGAGTTCACTATCAATCCGACGGATATGATGATAAAGTTTACCGGGCCTGAAGATAGGATAATAAGGGTGACTAATAGGTTTGCAGATAAGTTATCAGACAGGTTTGCAGATAAGTTATCAGACAGGGAAAAGCAGATAATTAAACTCATCGAAGAAGACCCCGGTTATACAACTACAAAGATGGCTGGTTTATTATCCATCAGCCGTGTTGCTATTGGCAAACATATAAAATCTTTAAAGGACAAACAAGTCATTGAGAGAATCGGTTCCGATCGCAAAGGATATTGGAAAATTAAGGAGTGAAGAACGGTAACATGAAAATAGAATGCGTATGGGAACATAATGGCGAGGACAGCCTTCTCTATTTTTGTAATCAAATCGGTGCGTTCACAAGAGGAGAATCAAAAGACATTGCTTTGAAAAAGATGACACATGAGATTATTTCATATGGGTCATGGCTGGGAAAGTCGGTTGCCTCTCCCATAGAAATTGTTATTGTCCAAGAAAAGATTTCCAATTTAAACATTTAAAGATGCAGACTCAGATGTACTCTTTGATTCGGAACGAGTTGGATTAACGAAAGAAGTATATGAAAATTTAAAAATCCTCGTATTAAAATCGGCGATAGATTTCTACATGATGTACAATTCGTTTAGGGATAAACATCTATCCTGTTTACCTGAGCGAGAAACTTTTTACGGAAAGATCCCAAGGACGGCTGAAGAGATGTATCGACATACTAAAAATGTCAACTCGTACTATTGGGGAGAAATCGGAATAGAAGTTGAAAATAGCGGAACGATTTTAGAAAACCGAATGAGAGGCTTTGAATTATTAGAAAATAGCAGCGAATTTCTAAATGACAAAATATTTGAAGGAAGCTACGGTGAACTGTGGTCATTATCGAAGGTTTTGCGAAGATTTTTGTGGCATGACAGAATCCATGCAAAAGCCATGTATAGGATGGGCGTTAATACATTTGGTATAAATAAAATTCAGAATCCTTTTCATTTTGAAAAATAATTTCTGCGGCGAGGCTGCATAACGGCAAACTTAATTGTTGAATTCCCCCCGCCCTTGCTTAAAGTCGTATCCTCTTCAATTCGCTGCGAATCATTGCGATATAAGGCTTTTCTATATTTGGACTTTACTCCTGGCTGTTCACCGTTGTTCGGGCTGTTCTAAGAAGAAGCGTCCCGATTCGCGCGCAGCTGAATTTCGCGCGCGTACATGACGAGGGAGCCGGAGACGGCGACGTTGTACGACATGGCGTTGACCGATTCGATTTCGACAACCTGGTCGCATCGATCCAGGATCCGCGGCGGCAGCCCGTTTGATTCCGACCCGAGTAAATAGAGCGCCGTCGGCGGATGAACGAAGGCGGAAAGCGGCGAGCCGCCGAATTCGACGCCGATTAGGCGCGCGCCGACCGGGCGGTTGGCGTAGAAATCGTCAAAGCTGTCGTAGCGGCGGAAAGGAATGCGGCGGTCGACGTGCCATAAATCGCTGCCCTGGCGGTCAAATTTGCGCCCGATCATGAAGATTCCGGCCGCGCCGAGCTGCCATGCGCTGCGCCAGAGCGTGCCGACGTTTTCCCAATGGAGCGGCTGGTAGATTCCGATTTCGAAATAGCCTCGTTTCAGGTCAATATCGGTCATTCGGCGGACGGTTCCTCTTCCGGTATTCCGGCTTCGACGACGCGCCAGGGATTGGCGTGATTTTCCGGCTGATGAACGATAATTCCCAGATCTTCAAGCTGATACAGGATTTTCGACGCGCGGTTGTAGCCGATCTCGAGTTCCGTGACGAGCGACGTCGCCGAAACGCGCTTATTTTTGACCGCGGTCCGAATCGCGGTTCCGAGCGCGCTATCGGCGTTTTCGACCGTTTTTTCGCGGAAAGTATACGTCTGATTGATCGGGTTGAACGAACCGAGGCCGTCGTCCGGTTCCGGCGTTTCCTGCGCCCGGTTCTTTTCGGTCAGCATGGACTGCAAGCGGTTGAAGTCGCTTAAAACGGCGATTTCCCGTTCGCCGGCAGGGTTCAGCGCGCTCTGCGTCTTCCAGTATCCGACTAAACGCTGAATTTCTTTCGTTGAAACGTAAGCGCCTTGAAGCCGCTGCAGGTTCGGATTCTCAACAGTCATCAGCAGCATATCGCCCTGACCGAAAAGATGTTCCGCGCCGGGACGGTCGAGAATAACCTGGCTGTCGACGTTGGTCGGAACGTGGAACGCGATGCGGGAGGGAAGATTGCCTTTGATCGTTCCGGTGATGACGTCCCGCGACGGCCGCTGGGTCGCGACGATCAGGTGGATCCCCATCGCGCGCGCCATCTGCGCCAGGCGGGTGACGCTTTGTTCAATTTCCGGACCGTTGGTCATCATCAGACTGGCTAACTCGTCGATGACGATGACGATGTACGGGAGCGCCTTATCCGGGTGCTTCTGGTTGTAATCCTGAATGTTGCGGGTGTTCATGTCGCGGAAAAAGAGATTGCGCCGTTCCATCTCCGCCAGCGCGTATTGGAGCGTGTCGCCGCTTTTTTCCGTGTCGGTGATAACCGGCGTCAGCAGGTGGGGAACGCCGGCATAGGCGGAAAGTTCGACGCGTTTCGGATCGATCAGGATCAGTTTGAGCTTGTCCGGATCGTTATACATCAGCAAATTGGCTAAAATCACGTTGAGACAGACGGATTTTCCCGATCCGGTCTCGCCGGCGATGAGAAGATGCGGCATGCGCGTCAAGTCTATGCAGTGGACGTCGCCGTTGATATCGATTCCGAGCGACATGGGTAAGCCGTGACGGTATTTTCGGAAGTCGCCTTTCCCGAGAATTTCACGCAGCGGAACGGTCGACCGCTTCGGATTTTGAACCTGCATCCCGATAAACGTTTTCCCCGGGATCGGCGCTTCGATCCGAAGCTGGCGAACTTCGAGGTTCATCTCTAAATCCTTGACCAGGCTTTCGATTTTATTGAGCCGGACGCGAACCTGGCGGCCGCTTTTTTCGATAAAGCCGGGCTGAACGCCGAATTGGGTAAACGTCGGGCCGCATCGCACATCGACGACTTTTCCCGGGGCGTTCTGCGCCCTGAGGACTTCTTCGATAATATCGGTCGAGCGCTTGATGAATTTCGGATCCTGCTGATTATCCGTTTTCGCGGGAACCGGATCGAGAATGATCTCCGGATCCGGATGGGTCCAGTTCGACGCGGATTGGGTAACGTCGGGCCGGCGGCGGCTGTCAAGCGTCAGCCGTTCGAGACTCGGCGCGACGAAGACGCGCGCCTTTGGCTTTTTCCCGGCTTTTTCCCCGGTTTTGCCGGTTTCGTTCAGGCGATCGGACGGCGCGGCGGAACTTGCGCCGCTTCGGCTTGGGTTCCCTTCCCGGAGCGGGAATTCTTCGTCGTTTCGATCGTTCGCTTCCGGCGGAGCGCTGAGCGGCGGCGCTTCAACTTCCTTCGCGTAGGGGAAAACGCGGATGATCCCGTCGTCGCGCTCTTTCGGGCGCGTCGGCGTGAATTCGCTTTCCTTTCGCGCGGATCTTTTTGGGAGGCGCCGCGGGTCGTTCGCGCTGATTTCGTTCGCGTCGTTTAATTCGGCGGATTCGGACGTATCTTCGCCATCCTCGGGATCCGTTTCGTCCGCAGTTTCAGCGTCGCGCTTGCGCTTCAGGATCGCTTTCAGTTTCTCCTGGAACGAACGCTCTTTCTCCTCAATTTCGTTTTCGCTTTCCGAAAGCGGTTTCAGCCGCAGCTTTATTTCGCTTTCCGGCGTCAGATTATCGTCGTCGGGTATCAGGAGCAGCTCCTTGACGCGGCGGATAAATTTTCTCGGAACGTTCAGTTTCGACTCCCAACCTTCCGGGAGCAGGCGCGTCGTCTTCTCCCAAATCAGGTATACGAAAATGACGCCGAGAAAAAGGAGAACGACGACCGTTCCGATCGTTCCGATCGCCGCGACCGAAAAGCGGTCGATCGCCGCGGCGACCAAACCGCCGCCGAAATCGGTATTTTCGAAAGGATGATTGGTGACGGTTAGCCGTTGGATAACCCAGGATACGTAAAAATAAAAAACGCCGATAAACCCGACCGCGCGCCAATTAAAGACGAACGCTTTCGCGAAGTAACGCACGGCGGTCAGATAAAAGCCGAGCGCGAACGTCAGCGTCAGACCGATATAGACCGTCTGGCCGAAGAACCCTGTCGCCGCTTTCCCGAGCGCTTTTCCGAAAATCGCTTTTTCGCCGGATTGAAGCTGCCCGAAGGCGATCAGCGCTGCGAACATTAAAACGAGCCCGAATCCTATGACGACGGCGTTCGCGACAGTTTCCGGACTCGGGAGAGATTTCAGCGAAAAATTATATTGCCGCGTTTTCGCGGCGCTTTTTTTTTGTTGTTTCATGCGCGCGCGCATCGCCGGTTTTTTATCCTCGCGGAAAGCGACGGAATTGGATTTGGTTTTCGGTTTCGTCGCGGCTGCGCGCGTTCGATTTGTTTTTGCTGCCATATTTTAAATTATATCATCCGCGTCTTTTGAGGAATCTCGTTCTTCCCTTGCCCGGCTGCGCTCGCGGGGGCTGTATAATTCTATTGGATCCCGCCTGAACGGGCCGGGTACGGACAGCGAATTTAGGACGGGCGGATGGAAAAAAATCGTAAATCTTTATCGCTTGAAAAAGCCGGAATTGAAGGAACGACCGTAAATCGGTTCGGCGTTTTCCTCGGCGTCGGGCTGATCTCGACGCTCGCGGTTCTGTTGCGGGTCATGGCTCAACGCTCCGAAATCGGCTCGTCGCTTTTCCTCGGATATTCGGCTTCAAGGTTGGCGCTGATCGCGGCTTTGGGCGTTTTTTTTCTGCTTGAAACGGCGCTGTCCTTATCGGTCTGGCGTTCAGCTTTGACGCGCGCGCGCCTGATCCGCCGGCTTGAAAGCGTTCGTTCCGGACTGCGGACGGGAATGATTTTCGGATTTTTTGTTGTTTCCGGATGGATGCTGGCGTACGTTTATTGGCTTCCCGATGCGGCGCCGGCGCTCGTCGCGCGCTTCCTGCCGGTGGCGTTCTGGCTCGTTTTTCGGTTTTTATGGACGGCGGGGTATTGTTCCGTCATGTTTGAGGGCGTTCGTTTCGATAGCGCGCGGATCGGGAAACGTTTTATTAACGGCGCGCTTCCTTTCGCGCTCTGCGCGATCGCGGTCCTGATCGTTTTCCTTCCCCCGCTGATCGGGTTGGAAGCGGATTCGTTCGATTGGCAGCCGCCGGGCATGGCGATTCATTGGGGCCAGCTGCTGACGGCGTCGGTCGCGGGCAGCGCGCTGACATGGCTGCTGTGCGGGCTGAAGAAGGCGCTCCCATCCCGGTTTTCCGAAGCCGGAAGACGTCGATTCGCGGCCGCGGTCGGATTCGCGGCCGTTTGGGCGGTTGCGGCGGCGCTTTGGATTTCGGTTCCGAGCGACGCCGTACTAAAGAACAGTTACTTCATGGAAATTGCGCAGCCGGGCGGGGTCCCATATCCGGCCTCCGACGCGGCTTATTTCGGCGTTTGGGCGGAATCGATTCTCGCCGGATTGGGATTGAAAGATGCGGTTGTCTCACGTCAGCTGTTCGTGTGGTACTTGTCGCTGCTGTTTCGGGTTGCGGCTCAGGATTGGTACCTGACGATCGACCTGCTGACGGCGACGCTGGCGCTGATTCCGGCGCTGTTGTTTCTGCTCGGAACGCAGCTGAGCGGATTCGGCGCGGGGGCGGTCGCCGCCGGAATTGCGGTCTGCCGCGAGTTGAATACGTTATATATGGCGCCGTTTTTCGGCGTTTCGAGTTCAAAAATGTTCCTGTCGGATCTGCCGATGCTGCTGGCGCTGTCGGCGGCGATGAACGCGGCGGTTTGGGCGCTGCGCGCAAACGGCGAATCGGCGTCATGGCGGCGGTGGACGATCTCCGGGGGCGTTCTGGGCTTGAGCCTGCTGATTCGTTCGCAGGCGATTGTGATCCTGCCGGTTTTGGCGCTGGCGTTGATTTCTCGGAAAGCGTTGTCGCGGCGCGCGAAAGTGTCCGCGCTGACGGCGCTGATCGTTTCGGCCGCGCTCGTTCTGGCGCCGGCGTTGATTCGAAGTTTGCGGCTGACCGGAAGCGTCGGGCTGGAAGATACTTCGATTCACGGGTTTGAACTGACGCGGCGCTATTCCGGCGATCCGGATTATGAGCCGCTGCGAATTCCCGGCGAACCGGCGGCGGATTTTGCGCTGCGGATGCGGAGCGAGACGATCGCTTTCGCGCTGAACCGTCCGGCGGAAACGGCCGGCTTCGTTTTGAATCATTGGACGAAAGCGCTGTCGGAAAGCGCTTTTGTACTGCCTTTCGGACTGGATTACGGTTTAAGCTGGCGGGAACGAACGAGCGCCGCTTATCAGGATCTCCCGGCGCGTTGGGGTCGGGCCTCGGTATGGGAAATCGCCGGATTGACGGCGCTGATCGTTCTCGGGCTTTTTTCGGCGCGGCGGCGGGGGGGCTTCCTCCCGGGCGCGGTATGCGCCGTCTATCTCTTATCGTCGGCGCTGGGCCGTTATTCGGGATGGCGTTTTAATCTGCCGGCGGATTGGTTCGTTTATTTATACGCCGCGATCGGGATTGCCGCCGTCGGGGAAGGGCTGCTGCGCGCGCTGCGGATAACGTCCGAGGCGGGGGAAGACGAGGCGGCGGAGCCCACATTTTGGAGCCGGTCGCCGTTTGTTCCGGTTTTTCTTATTGCGGCGCTGACGGCGGTCGGCGCTCTCCCCGCGCTCAGCAGCGCGTTCCGCGCGGACCAGATTCGTCCGTTGGCGGAAGACGCATCAGCGGCGGAAGCCGCGGCATGGCTCGAAGCGCGCGGTTATGACGCGGCGTCGGCCGCCGCTAAATTGACTGCCGCAGAGGAGATTCGCGTAGGGCGGATGCTGTATCCGCGCTGGTTTTACGCGGATGAGGGGATGACGAGCGCGAATCCATGGGCGGCGTACCGTCCGCGTCCGTTTAACCGCTTGGGTTTCGTACTGCTGAATCGGGAGAATGTCGACGTGGTTGCGCCGCTGGCGGAGATGCCTGTCTTCGCGCCCCATCGGGCGGATTGTCTCGCCGCCGGATCGCGGGCCGAGGACGGCGTCCTGATTGCGGATGTCGTGATTTGTCCGGCGGCGGGTCTCGCCATGTTCGCGGAGCGATAACGGATCGGAAGAGAATCGGAATCGATCAGGTCAAAACAATACGAAATCGGTTTTTTGAAACTTTTTTCTCGGGAAAACGTAAGTAACATAAAGTGATATAGTCAGAGGGGAAAATATGAGTACGTTCGCGTTAAAAATGTTGGCTGCGCTTTTCATGGTTCTGGATCACGTTTATTTGTATTTTTTCGCTCCGTCGACGGGCCCGTCTTTGATTCTGACTTGTATCGGGCGGATGGCTTATCCGTTGTTTTTATTTTGTATGGTCTGGGGTTACCGCTATACGCGCAGCCGAAAAATTTACCTGCTGCGGCTGTACCTGTTGAGTCTCTTCATGACCGCGTTCTCTTACGCGGTCGATTATTATCTTCCGACCGAAAACGGTTTCGGGTTTCATAATATTTTCCTGAGCTTGTTCCTTGTCGGCGTCCTGATCAGTACGATCGAAATTTTTCAGGAAGACCGGAAGAAAGGAATGCTCTTGTTCGGCGTTATTTTCGCGGTCCAGATTTTAAATATCTACGCGGAGAGGATATTGCGCGCGATTTTCCCATCCCTGCCGGGATTGAGCGGCGATACGATAACCGGAATTGTTCCGAATTTGTATCTGAACGAATACGGATTTGAATTCGTCGCGCTCGGCGTCCTGATGTACTTCCTCGAGGAAAAAAAGGATTTGTTTTGCGCGGCGTATATCCTTTTTTGTATCGCGCAGTTCAGCGGCGAGGTCATTTGGAGCGAGTCGGGCCTGCCGACCCAATGGCTGATGATCGCTGCGCTGCCTTTGATGATGCGCTACAATCATGAAAAAGGCCGCGGCATGAAATATTTCTTTTACGTTTTTTATCCGGCCCATACGTTCCTGCTGTTTTATCTGGCGAATTTTGTGATTGGGCGGAGTTGAAAACGGGTCGTATTGCCGCGGCGCGAAACGGAGAACGGACAGGTGAACCGGATTCTGATTATTGACGACGATCGGGAACTTTGCGCGCTGATTCAGCGCAGCGTTTCGCGGGAGAATATCGAAGCTGATTGCTGCGCGTCCGGGACGGACGGACTGACGAAGCTGAAAGAAACCGGTTATCAGCTCGTCGTTTTGGACGTTATGATGCCCGGCGCGGACGGGTTTGAGGTCTTATCGGAAATTCGTAAAGAAAGCGGCGTCCCGATCCTGATGTTTACTGCGCGAAATGACAGCGCTTCGAAAGTTCGCGGGCTGCGCGGCGGGGCGGACGATTACCTGACGAAGCCGTTCGATATGGACGAGCTTATGGCGCGGATTACGTCGCTGATCCGGCGTTATACGCGCTTTAATCATGGCAGCGGCGTGTCCCGGACGCTGAATTACGACGGACTGACGATCGATTTCGACATGCGGACGGTTGCGACCGACCGCGGAACTTACGAACTTCCGCCGAAGGAATTTGACTTGCTGATTTTCTGTGCGAAAAATCAGGGCAGGATTCTGACCAAGCGCAGGATATATGAAGAAGTATGGAAAGAAACGTATCTTTACGACGACAACAATATCATGGCGGTCATTAGCCGTTTACGGAAAAAGCTTGAGCCCGATCCCGGAAATCCGAAGTATCTTCAGACCGTTAAAGGGATCGGTTATCGGTTTAATAAGGACGTTTGAGTTTTCGTGATGAAAACGATCGCGGCGCTGCTGATCTTCATGACCGGTACGGTTCTTTTTCTTTCCGTTCGTCTCCGCCGCATAAGGAAGCAGCTTTCCGACATGGCGGACGCGCTCGAGGACGTTCGGAACGGAAACGGGAACCGGCGGATTCTGGCCGACCCGAACCAGCCGACGGCTCCGCTGGCGTATGAAATTAACGACATTGTCCGAGCTTACGAGGACCGCCTTTCCCAGCTCCGTCTGACGGAGGAAACGAACCGGCGGCTGATGACGAGTCTTTCTCATGACGTCAGGACGCCGCTGACGACGCTGATCGGTTATCTGGACGCGGCGGTGAAGGGCGTCGTTTCGGGACAGGAACGCGAGGATTATTTCCGGACGGCGCGGCGGAAGGCTTACGACTTGAAGGATTATATCGACGTTTTATTCGACTGGTTCAAGCTGAACTCGGACGAATTCGTTCTGGCGCTTCGTCCGATCGAAACGGCGGAGCTGACGCGGAATATCCTGATCGATTGGATCCCGATTTTTGAAAGCCGGGGAATCGCGTATACGATCGAGATTCCGGACGAGCCGGTTCCCGCGGCGCTCGATTCGGACGGCTATACGCGCGTTCTGAATAATCTGATCCAGAACGCTGTCGCGCACAGCCGGGCCGATTATATCGGGATGCGCCTCGTTAAACGGACCCACGACTTAGTCTTTACGCTGTCCGATAACGGCGTCGGGATTGAAAAGGATGCGTTAGCGTATATTTTTACCCGGCTGTATAAACGCGAGCGTTCCCATAGCGACAATGGCAGCGGGCTCGGGCTGTCGATCGCGCGCCAGCTGACGGAGAAAATGAACGGAAGGATCAGCGCGGAAAGCCGTGTCGGGGAGGGAACTTCTTTTACGCTTGTTTTCCCGCTGCTGCAGGCGGACGCACTGAGCGAAGATTGCTCCCGCGCTGACAAATGATGCGGAATGGCTTAAAATTAAATTGACGGATGAAAGTCGGAAGGAACGATTCATAATGTCAAAAGAAATCTATTCGCTCGGCGAAGAGAGCGAGCAGGTCGAATTTAAAAAAAGCACCGGAGAGATGTAAGAATGCGTGATTTCTATTGCGTCCATCTTGAATAAGCATGGCGGCGGAAAGCTTTATTTTGGCGTCAGGAATGACGGAACCGTTATCGGTCAGGAGATCAACGACGCTACGCTTCGTTCTATTAGTCAAGCAATTGGGAATTATCTCCGCCCCACGATTTATCCCGTAATTACCAGGAAAAAATATGGCGAGCGAACCGTTATTCTTGTTGAATTTTCGGGAACGCAGCAGCCGTACCTCGCCTATAATGTCCCGCGGATTCGCGTTGCGGATGAAGATCTTGTGATGGAACGGACGGTATACGAAGAAATGATCCGCAGGCGCGATAGCGTCAGCTATTCTTGGGAGAGCCAGCGTTCTAAATATAAAGTTTCCGATATCGATCAGAATACATTCACGTCTTACCTGAAAAAAGCGAAGAAGGTTGGTCGGATCAGTTTTGAAGCTAACGAGCCTGCGGACGTGATGACAAAATTAGAACTGTCTGACGGAGAATGGCTCTTAAACGCCGGCGCAGCGCTCTTCGTAGACTGCGGTATCAACGAACTTCAGATGGCAAAATTCGCTTCCGACGAGCGTCTGACTTTTACGGATATCCGCCGCTTTACTGGACCCATTCTTGGTCTTGCGGATAAGGCTGTTCAGTACGTTATTGATGCGATGGATTGGCGGGTAGAATTTGACGGAAGTCTGGAGCGAAAAGAAATCCCGGAAATTCCGGTGGATGCGGTCAGGGAGGCTGTGATCAACGCGTTCGGTCACCGTTTGGTGGAATCCGGGCAGAGCGTTGAAGTAGCGATTTACCGCAGCTTTATCGAGATCTACAGCCCTGGAAAATTCCCGGACGGGTTGACGCCGGAAACGTTCATCAAGGAAATCCGCAAACCTATCCGCCGGAATCCGTTGATTACACGAACGCTCTACTATTCTAAAGACATGGAAAGTTTCGCTACAGGGCTGAAGCGGATTCAAAACGCTTGCGACGAAGTTGGCTGCAAGGTTGCGTATTACGGCGATAACTATGGCTTTACGGTTCGTTTCTATCGTCATTGCGGCGAAGGCTGGGAGTCAGGAATGGGCGCCAATGGTGGCACTCATGACACTCAGGCTGGCACTCATTATCGACAGGATCATAAGCAGCAGATCATCGCTTTGGTGCAAAGAAACAGCAAAATTACGCGTAAGCAGATTGCTGAAGAGCTGTCTGTCAGTCTCCGTACCGTCCAGAGAATCATCAATTCCATAGAAGAGCTTGAATATGTTGGCAGTGGCCGCGGCGGTCATTGGGAATTTAAGAATAAGCGTTAAGGTAACAGATATTTAGATTTACGTTATAAATTCCTCTCTCTTTTTGTTCTCCGTGTGTTTGTGTCTTTTATCTTCAGTTGTGCTTCTGATGATTCCCGCCCAAAACCTTCCTTTCAGCTGATCGCAAGGTTAATCCAAGGTTGCCGCAAGGTTAACGCAAGGTTGCGCTGTTAAAGTAAAGAGAAGGAAATTGAATGATGAACGATTACGTGATTGAGACGAAAGATCTGACGAAACGGTACGGCGCGCAGAAATCCGTTGCCGATTTGAATCTCCATGTTCAAAAAGGACGGATTTACGGGCTGCTCGGACGGAACGGCGCGGGGAAGACGACGACGATGAAGATGCTGCTCGGACTGACGGAACCGACCGCCGGAGAGGTCCTGCTCTGGGGAAAGCCGCTGAAGCGGAATGAGAAGAAAGTTCTTCCCCGAATCGGGAGCATGATCGAAGGTCCCGGCTTTTACCCGAACCTGACCGGGACGGAAAATCTGCGCATCTTCGTGACGCTGCGCGGAGTGCCGAACGCGAACGCGATACGCGACGCGTTGGGATTGGTCGGCCTCCCGTATAACGATAAAAAGTTATTTTCGCAATATTCGCTTGGCATGAAACAGCGCTTAGCGATCGCGCTCGCCGTCATGCACGATCCGGAGCTGCTGATCCTGGACGAGCCGATTAACGGTTTGGATCCGATTGGGATCGCGGAAGTCCGCGCCTTTATCCGCGGACTCTGCGACCGGTTCGGAAAGACGGTCCTGATTTCGAGCCATATCCTGTCGGAAATTGCGCTTTTGGCGGACGATATCGGGATTATCGACCACGGCGTACTGTTAGAAGAAGGGAGCCTGGCGGAACTGGAACGGAAAAGCAGCCGGTTCGTGCAGTTCGCTGTTTCCGATACGGCGCAGGCGGCGCGGATATTGGAGCGGGCCTTTAATGAGACGCGTTTTTCGGTTCAGGACGATTCTCATTTGCGGTTGAATTGTCTCGACTTGCCGGTCGGGAAAATCGTTGCCGCTTTCGTGAAGAACGGGTTGGAAGTCAGCGAAGCGCATACCTGCGAAGAAAGCCTGGAAGACTATTTCAAACGGGTAACGGGAGGAGAAGGCATTGCTTAATCTTGTAATTTGCGAGTTTAGAAAATTAAAACGCAAAAAATTTATTTTATTGGTAATATTTTCCGCGTTCTTGTTCCCCGTTCCGCTGACGGCGTTTATGACGTTGCCGCAAACTATCGAAAGCGAGGCGGCTAATTTCAACGAATATTTCAGTTATGTGATGGGATACGGCGTCGAACTGCTGTTGCCTTGTATGCTCGGCGTCATCGCCGCGATGCTGTTTTTTATGGAACGCGACAACGATACTTTTAAAAATTTACGGGTAATTCCGGTGACGAGCACGCAGATGGTTCTTGCGAAAATAATAGTTTTATTCCTTTGCGGAATCATCTTCAGTTTGATGTCGGCCTTCGCCGCTTTTCTTTGCGGAAGTTTTACGGCGCGCGCGGAGATCACGGGGATATTCTATAAGTTGGTACTGGCCGTAGAAATGGGGATTTTTATTACCGCCGGGACCTTGCCCTTAGTCGTCCTTGTCGTTTTCTTCAGTAAAACCTATATTTTTTCTATTTTGTTGTGCGTATTTTACAGCGTTCTGAGTTTGACCGCGGAATCCAGTTTCGGCGCTTTGCCCAAACTGTTGTGCTGGCTCATGCCGATTCCTCTCACAACGCTTTGGAGCGCAGGGAACATGGTTCAGCACGGCGTGCGTGAAAACATAGAAGCGTTAGCGTATTTGTTCCCGTCTACGGCTCAAACCGTCGCAATTTTAAGTATCATGGCGTTTCTGTCTGTCGCGCTGATCGATTATCTGTATAAAAAGCGGGGGAATGAATAACATGTTTCGCATGATCCGGACTGAAATTTGGAAATTGAAAAGGTATCGCATCATCTGGGCAGGCGTTTTTCTGATGCTGCTTTCCGTTTTGCTGACAATTTTTTCTACTACGGCGATGGATGGAACCGTTTGGACATTCTCTTTCTTTTCCGAACAGGTAATCAAGAATAACGTTACGATGATTTTCCCGATGTGCGTTGTTTTGATCGCGGGATACATTATCGCAAGAGAAAAAAAAGACGACACGCTGAAAAACATTATGACAATTCCCGTTTCTTATTCCTGTCTGTTGCGGGGGAAGCTGGTTGCCTGCGCATTGCTTTCTTTGATTTTGGGCCTGGCAAGCGCGGCGTTTACGGTAATCGCCAACGTGCTGTTGGAATTCCCGGGGTTCTCCGTCTCGCTCGTTATTCAGACGTTTATCCAGATTATCTTAAACTGCTTGTTTTTGTATATCGCGGCGACCCCGGTGATTGCGATTGCCGCCCGCATACCGAACGGGCATATGATCGGGACGATTATCGCGTTCGTCTATGGTTATGGGGGAATGTTTGCTTCCGGAAATATGACGCTGGCGAACTTCTATCCGATTACCGCAAGTATGGGCCTGATTGGCTACCGCAGTTACGATCCGGCGGTACATTGGAATACGCCGGTTTGCCTTTGCAGTCTGTTCCTTTGCGTTTGTGCTGCCTGTATCTTTACTCTGGGTATAAAGGTTATAGAACCTGAAAAAACGAAGAAAAAGGCCGATAAGGCGATCCTTAAGAAAGGATGGTAATTTTAGTCGAATGAACGATTATGCGATTGAGACGAAAAATCTGACGATGAAATACGGGAATGAAACCGCGATTCGGAACGTCGGCCTCCATGTCCGGAAGGGACGGATTTACGGACTGCTCGGGCGGAACGGCGCGGGGAAAACGACGATTATGAAAGCCGTTTTAGGGTTGATCCCGATCGCTTCCGGCGAGGTTAAAGTATTTGGGGAACGGATCGGGGAGCGGAAAAAATGGATTTACCCGCGTATCGGCGCGATGATCGAGGCGCCCGGCTTTTATCCGAACCTGACCGGGACGGAAAATCTGGAAATTTTCGCGAAGCTGCGCGGCGTTCCGACGCCGAACGCGGTCGAAAACGCGCTGGCGTTGGTCGGCCTTCCGTATCGGGATAAAAAGCTGTTCGGCGCGTATTCTTTGGGCATGAAACAGCGTCTCGGCATCGCAAACGCGATTTTTCATGACCCGGAACTGCTGATCCTGGACGAGCCCACGAACGGACTTGACCCGATCGGAATTGCCGAGATCAGGGATTATCTTAAAAAGCTGACTGTTGAGAGCGAAAAAACGATCCTGATCTCCAGTCATATCCTTTCCGAAATCACGCTGCTCGCCGACGATATCGGAATTATCGATCGCGGCGTACTGTTGGAGGAAGCCCCGCTGAGCGAACTGACAAAAAGGGACCGGCGTTATATCGAGCTCCGGGTTTCGGACGTTCCAAAAACCGTTCTGATCCTGGAACGGGATTTCGGGCTGAAGGATTATTCCGTTCAGGACGACTGCACGCTTCATCTTTTTGACGCTGTCGAGGATATCGGCAAGATTCACAGGACGCTCGTATTGGAGAACGTCGCCGTTTACGAATCCCGGCATTGCAGCCATACGTTAGAGGATTATTTCCGGAATATAACGGGAGGAGAGGGCGTTGCTTAAGCTGATTCAAACGGAGTTTCTCAGGCTGCGCCGCAGGCGTACGGTTTTCTGGATGCTGCTTGCCGCCTGGGTGATGCCGCTTGTCGGCGTTTTCTATTTCGGCGGAGATTGCCGCTCAGGGTTGGAGCCGATCCGGTTTTTTAAATGGGCGTCGTTCAGCTATACGGCGTGGATCGTTTTGCCCGTCGTACTCGGAATCTTTGCCAGCATGCTCATGGTCGACGAAAATCGCTTCGGAATTCTTTATCAATTTTGGATCGTCCCGGTCTATCGGCTCAGCTTTTTTCTCAGTAAGTTCCTGACGGTCATGATATACGCGCTTTGCTTCATGCTCGTTTCTGCGGCCGCGTCGTTAATTTCAGGACGCCTCTTCGGCTGCATTACGCCGGGTCTCGGCGATGTCGTCTTCCTTTTCCGAAAATGCCTGGAGATCGGCTTCCTGACAGCTTTCACAATCGTGCCGGTTCTCGTTGCGGCAGGGATGCAGCGCGGTTATCTTCTGCCCGTCGGTCTGACGATTGTTTATACGTTTTTCGGGTTTATCCTGCTGGGAGTAAATCCGTTTCTGCATCCGATCTCGAGCGCGATGGAAATCGTTCTTCGCGACGTTCCCGGCGTCGTTTTATCCCGCCCATTGAATCTTCCTGCCGCGTTCTTTTGTATCGGAATCTGGTGCGCCGGTTCGGGGGTGTTAATGAGCATACGGTTGAAAGGATCATGGATATGAATCAGATGAAAACGCTGCTTTGGGCGGAATGGCGAAAACTGCGCCGTTCGAAAATTATCTGGATAAGCATCTTCGCGGTCGCCCTCGTCTCCGCGACCGTCATTGCGCAGGGCCAATTCGTTCACTACGGGAAAACTTACGCGAGCCACCCGGGCTGGCTGTTGACCACGGCGCAATCGTTGGCGACGTTTTATGTCCTGCCGGCAATCCTGGCGCTCGTTGGGAGCTATTTGATCTGTCGGGAGGATCTTGAAGGGACGATCGTTTCGCTTCGGCTTGTCCCGATTGATGAAAAAAGACTGATCTCGGTAAAAATGGTTGTCGCTTTTATCTTTAGCCTTATTCTTTATCTGCTGCTGTTCCTGTTCATGTTGGCGGCGGAAGCCGTCCTTCATGTACGGGATTTAGCGGCTGCGACGATTATTTCTTTTCTGAAAATGTACCTGATCGATGGGGCGGGCGTATTTTTCGCGATTTCGCCGATCATCGTTGCCGTCGCGCGCGATCGGCGGAAATACTGGCCGGCGCTGCTTTTCGCCGAAATATATTCTTTTGTCGCGGTCTTCGCCGAGTTCGCGGGGCTTAGCGACGTGCATCCGATTACGGCGGCCCTCAATCTTTCCGGCTCGTTCGGCGAATCCGGGACGGGCAGCCTGATCAGAAGCGCTCTCGTTTTATTCTGCTGCGGCGGTTTGGCGCTGTTTATGCTGACGCGGCTCGACTACGGAGCCGAACGGACGAAATAAAGAATCTTAGGCGGATGCCCCTGTCGGCTTCAGCGCAAAATATCAGGGGCGGTCAGGAATTGACGAATTTTGACCGTGATAAACCCGTCGTCGTCGGGGCGGGGACGGCGGTTCTCCTGGGCGACGATGAATCTTCGGAATGAATCGGGAATTCTTCGCTGCGGTTTACGCTCCGGATCCGCTTTCGCCGGGTCGTTTATGGCGAAAGCGGATTGCAGGTAAAATTTTCGCGGACCTTCCGCCCCGATAAAATCGACCTCATACTGTTTTTTGACGTTTTTTCTGGCGGAATCTTTTTCATAGGCATCGACGCCGCCGAACGGTAACGGCTATTTTATTGAAAAATAAGTCGGTTTTCATCCTTAATTTTCAATAGCGCCTCACGGGAAGCAGAAGAAAATCTCCGGAATCTCATTCTCCCCGGCCGAGAGCGGAAGCGCTTCGGGATCGGCGGCGAAGACTAACAACTGCGGACGGGAAGCTGCGATCGAGCCGAGGCCGGCGTCGTCGGAGCGCAGATCTTTTTTCCGATCAAGCTCGATCGGCCCGCTCCAGTCGACCGCGGCGCCGATCTTCAACGTCGCCGCCAACGCTTCGGCAAGCGGCCGGAACCCGTTCGGAAAGGCGAGAACCGCCGGTTTATAGTCTTTGCAGAACGCGCCGAGCGCGTCGGCGGGCGTAAACGCCGCTCCGGTTTCATAGACGAAAAGGCGGTCCGCCCCCAGGTCGGCCAGTTTCGCGGTATCTTTCAACCTCCGCGCGCCGGTCAGCACCAGTTCGCAGCGCAGCCGATACCGTTCGGCGGCGGCGCGGACGATCGTCCAGGCGGCATAGGCGTCGGGGCCGAGATGCCCGTCGGGCGTCAGTTCGGCGGCGAGAGCCAAGTCGATCCAGTCGGTTTTTGAAATTTTTTCGGCGGACGGTTCCGCCGCGGCAAATTGATATATCGGGATCATGCGGTTCCTTTTCGGTTAAAGCGTCCGCTGGCGGCGCACTTCGTACATCCAGATCGCGGCGGCGATCGCTGCGTTCATCGATTCGACCCGGTCGGTCATGGGGATCCTGATTTTCTTCGTCGCCAATGCGGCGGATTCGCCGCCGATTCCGCGCGCTTCCGAGCCGATAATCAGCGCGACGGCCTTCGTATAGTCGGAAAGCCAGAAATCCTGACCGTCCTCGAGCGCGGACGCGATAATTTCAATTTCAGGGCGGTTGGCGAAAAAGGTTCGGATTTCCTCCCAGCTCAATTCATAAACCGGCAGCGAGAGCTGCGCGCCCATCGTCGCTCTCAGCACTTTCGGCGCGCTCGGATCGGTACAGTTCGGGGACAACAAGATACAGTCGACGCCGGCGGCCGCGGCGGTCCGAATTATCGTTCCCAGATTTCCGGGATCATGGATTTCGTCGAGGACGAGAACGAACGTCGGATCGGTCGGAATCGGTAAATCGCGCTTACGAATGACGGCGACGACCGGCTGCGCGCAGCGCGTATCGGTCATCGCTCCAACCAGCGCGGGGGCCGTTTCGATCGTTTCGATCCCGACGAGCGCGGCCTGCGCGAGAATCTCGGCGACGCGCTCGCTTACCGGTTCGGCGTAAAAAATCGTTTCGATGAGCGCGCTCTGCCGCAGCGCCTCCTCGACGATGCGGACGCCCTCGACGACGAAGCAGCCTTCTTCATCGCGCGCTTTTTTTTGCGCGAGCAGCCTGCGGACGCGCTGGATTTTCGGGTTTTGCGCTGAGGTCAGGATCGTAGTCATGCGGTTCTCCTTCTCCGGGCGCAGGTAGCGAACAGGGTTGCGCCCTGTGAATTATTGTACCTGTTCTGAATGCGGAACTTGTCTATTTCTTCGCGTTTTCAGTTTCTCTGTTTTACCAGCGCGGGCAAAACCGGTATGAATAAACCGCCGTCAGGGTTTTAAACAGGAAATCGGTACGATCCAAACGCCGTCTTCTCTTTTGTAAGCGAAAGGCGCTTTCGCGCACAGCACCATTAAGAAGGAAGCTTCTTTCATTCGGTCCGTATTAATCTTTGCCGCCAGCTTTTTCAGATTTTTTACGCCTTCGTTAATCAAGGTATCTCCGCCTAATTTAATTTCAATTAATGCGTAAGAACCGTTTCGAAGATGCAGCACGGCGTCGCATTCCAAATCGTTTTTATCCCTGTAATGGTAGATTGAACCGTCCAACGTTTCCGCGTAAATTCTCAGGTCCCTTATACAGAGATTTTCAAAGAACAATCCCATTGTGTTCAGATCGTTTAATAAATCTTGCGGCCCTAATCCTAACGCCGCCGTCGCGAT
>JASBYO010000012.1 GCA_029983925.1 Flexilinea sp. | reverse complement strand
GTTCCGGCGGACGCAATCGCCATCCGATCCAAATTCATATATTTCCGCGAGGCTTCGAGAATTTCTTCCGCGCTGATCCGCTCCAGCTTCCCGCCGATTTCACGGTAATGATCCAAGCCCAAGCCATACCGTTCAATTCCGACCATCGCCTCGCAGATACCGCGATTGGACTCCAGTACCAGCGGCATCACGCCGTTCGAAAAAGAAAGGACGTCCGCCAACTCCTCCGCGCTGACCGGTTCGGCCAGGTAGCGGCGCGCTTCCGAAATCGTCAGCTCAATCGCGCGCTCAAGATTTCCCGGATTAACCCCGGCCTGAATCGCCCAGACATTTCCCAACGGACGCGTTCGGAGTCCCGACCCGATCGAATACGCTAAGCCGTTACGGTCGCGGACAACGTCGCCGAGCCGGCCCATCATGCCGAACTGCCCGAAAACGCTGTTCCCGAGACGAACGGCGTTATAGTCCGGATCGTTAATCCCCGGCGCGTCGAAACCGATCACGTAATTCATCTGGCTCATTCCGGCAATCTCGTAAACATCGCGGACAGATGCGGACGGGCCGGACGCGTAGGGATACGCCGGTTCGCGAATCAGCGGCGCGCAGTCCCAGCCGCCGAAAATCTTCAGAACGGTATCCAAGGCGCGCTCAGGATCGATCCCTCCGCTGATCGAAAGGATCATCCCGCGCGGGCTGATAACGTTTTGATGATAGGCCGCGATATCCGCGCGCGCCAAAGCGCCTACCGACTGAATCGTGCCGACGCCGCTGTCGGCGTAAGGATGATCGCCGTAGAAAAGCTTTAAAAATAACTCCTGCGCCATCTCGCCGGTATCGTGCGCGCGGTAGCGGAGCGCCGCGATCGCCTGATCGCGATACTGATTCAGCTTGTTCTCCGGGAACGACGGCTCCCGCAGCATCTCGGCCGCCAAGCCCAATACCGTCTCAAAATCTTCCGCAAGACAGCGGGAAGTCATGTTCAACGCATGCGTACCCGAAGAAAAGCCGATCGACGCCCCGATCGATTCGAGCGCCTCGCTAATCGCGGCATGGTCCCGCCGCGCCGTCCCGGTCGAAAGAAGCATCGCATGCAGACCGCTCAATCCGCCCTTATCCGGCGGATTCAAAATATCGCCGCCGCGAATACAGGCGCTGACCGCGACCGTTTGGCTGACCGGATTCTCCCGCGCCAGCACGACCATACCGTTCGGAAGCTCGCGGCGCAGAATATCGTCCGCGCCCGGCGTTACGTTCCGTACTTTCATCCCTCACCCCCAACTTCCGCTTTATCCGCGTACCCGTCGGATTCCGGGAAATCGTCCGCGGCGGAATCCCCGTCCTCCGGACGGTAAATTCCGATAACGCGGTTCTCGGGACGAAGATAACGGCGCGCGTAATCGATAACGTCGGCAGCCGTAACTGCGCTGAGCCGCTCGATATAACCGTCGAACCAGCCGACGTCCGCGAACATCTCGGCATAACCGAGCCAGAACGCGATATTGGTAATATTCTCGCTTCCGAAAACGAACATCGCGCGCGCCTGTTTCACCGCAATTTTGACTTCAGCTTCAGTAACCTCGCCGCCGCGGATCCGATCCAGTTCCGAATCGACGATCTCGACCAGCCTGTCGGCCGTCGCGCCCATGTTTAAAACCGCATGTATCGTATATAAACCGGGATCAATGGAAGCGCTGAAATCCCCGCCGATCCCGACCGCGACGCCCGATTCGATCAGCGCCCGATACAGGCGGCTCATGCGATTGCCGATCCCGCCGCCGCCAAACTGATTCAAATTTGCCGGTCCGGATAAGATCGACGCCAGGACGGCTAAAACGGTAAAATCGCGGTCCTTCGCGTCCGGCGCGCGCCAGGCTAATTCGACGAACGTCAGCTGACCCGGACCGCTGACCTCAACCGTCCGCGCCGGCTCAATCAACCCTTCCGGTTCCACCGCGCAGCGAGGCGTCTCGGCGCGCGGAATCGCTTCAAAGCGGGCGCGGATCTTTTCGAGCATCCTGTCCGCGTCAAAATTACCCGCCATGGCGATTACGGCGTTATTCGGCGAATAGTAACGCCGGTAGTGGTCATATAAGTCGTCGCGGTTCATCGCGAGCAAATCCGCCGTTTCGCCGATAATCTCGTTACGGTACGGATGGGAGCGGTACGCGGCGCGCTTAACCGCGTCGTCCAATCGGAACGTCGGGTCGTTTTCGAGGCCCTCGCGTTCCGAAAGAATAACCGTCCGTTCCGACGCGACCTCTTCGGGAAGAAATAAACTTCCGTTCATCCGGTCGGCTTCGAGATCTAAGACCAAGTCGGCTTCGCTTTCCGGGACGGTTTCATAATACGTCGTCCAATCCTCGCTCGTCATCGCGTTCCAGACGCCGCCGACGCGGCTGATCGCGCGGTCCATCTGCCCCGCGCCGTGTTTTGCCGTTCCCTTGAACTGCATGTGTTCGACCCAATGCGAAATACCGGTCCGCCCGGCGCTTTCGTTCCGCGACCCGACGCGATACCAGACCCAAAGGCTGACGATCGGCGCGGACGGGACTTCGCGTAAAAGAACCCGCAACCCGTTCGCTAACGTCGTCCTTATCCTCTTACAATCCTGCTGCATGCGTTTTAACCCTCGCGGACTATTTTTTCCGCGGCTCCTCTCTGCGTGAGATCCGACAAACTCCCGGATCATTAAGCCGTTTAATTATAAAGTGGAAACGGACCGTTTGCCCGAATTCTGCTGTGATTTGTCCCAGCCCGACGCTTTCAACAGGCATTCAGAGCGTCTATTTACATTAAATCGATAAAAAGTTCCAACGATTCACTTTTTTCACCAATTTTCACTCTCTTCGAAGCAAAAAACCAATCGGATCATGTATAATTAACTTGTTCGTATAAGCGAATAGATCGCGGGCTGGCCGGATCAATCGCGACCGGCGCGCCGTTTCAGATTCGACAAAACGGTTCAGCTCAATCATATCTTTTATCAGCTAATTTATTTAAGGAGTTGGAGTTCATGAGTAAGACGATTGGTATTCTGACCGGCGGTGGCGATGTGCCGGGGTTAAACCCGGCGATGAAAGCGTTTATTTCCGTCGCTCTGAACAACGGTTATAAGGTTTTCGGGATTCGCCGCGGTTGGGCGGGTTTGTTGGAATATGACTTCAACGACCCGGAAACGCATTCCCTGATTTTCGAAATTTCGCCGGAAGACATTCGCAAAATCGACCGCACCGGCGGTACGTTCCTCCATACGTCGCGAACGAACCCGCAGCGCGTCCGCGCCAACGTCATCCCGGAATTCCTGAAAGATTCGCCGCAAGGACGGAAAATCAATGAAGATACCTTCGACTATACCCCCCATGTACTCGAAGTCCTCGAAAAGAAGGGGATCGACGGTCTCGTTACGATCGGGGGCGACGATACGCTGAGCTTCTCGGTCCGGCTGCATAACGAAGGCTTCCCGGTCATCGCTATCCCTAAAACGATGGATAACGACGTTTACGGAACCGATTACTGTATCGGGTTCTCCACCGCGATCACGCGTTCGATCGAAGTTCTGACCAACATGCGAACCTCGCTCGGCTCGCACGAACGCATCGGCGTCGTCGAACTCTTCGGCCGCAACTCCGGCGAAACCAGCCTCATCGCCGCCTATCTCGCCGCCGCCGACCGCGCCGTCATCCCTGAAGTCCATTTCAATATCGACACGCTGACCGATTTCCTCGTTCACGATAAAAAGAAGAACCCGTCGCACTACGCCATCATGACCATTTCCGAAGGCGCAATCATGGAAGGCGGCGACGTCATTGAAACCGGCGAAATGGACGCTTACGGTCACCGGAAACTCGGCGGCGTCGGCATGATCGTCGCCGAAGCGATCAAGCGCCGCTCGAAAATTAATATCATGTACCAGCAGGTCGGGTATATGATGCGCTCCGGCGCGCCCGATTCTCTCGACCGGATGGTCGCCACTTCGTTCGGTCATCTGGCGGCGCAGCTGCTGATGCGCAACGATTTCGGACGCATGGTCGCGCTCCACAGCGGTAAATACACTACCGTTCCGGTCTCGATGGTTCTCGCCGGGAAGAAGATCGTCGACGTCCCCGCGTTTTATGACATCGTCAATTACCGCCCGCTTGTCAAGGACTTCCTCGGCGTCCCGATGTTCTTAAGTTAATCAAATCCGGGATACGGATTTCTTTAAAATAAACCGTTTAACGATTCTCAGCAAAGGAGAAAGCAAACATTATGATCGTTACTACAAAAAAACTTTTTGAACATGCTTACGGAAAATACGCCATCGGCGCCTACAACGTAAACAACGCTGAACAGATCGTCGGACTTTTCCGCGGCTGTATCGATTCGAAAGCGCCGTTCATCGTCCAAATTTCCAAAGGCGCGCGCGCCTATACGAGCACGATCATGCTCGAAGGGCTGATCCGCTCCGCCGACGCCATGTTCCCCGAAGCGATCTTCGCGGTCCATCTCGATCACGGCGACGAGAAAACCTGTTACGACTGTATCAATAGCGGCTTCTACTCTTCGGTCATGATCGACGCTTCCGCCGAACCGTTCGAAGAGAACGTCGCGATTTCGAAGCGCGTCGCCGACGCGGCTCACGCGAAAGGCCTCGTCGTCGAAGCCGAACTCGGAAAACTCGGCGGCGTCGAGGAACATGTTTCCGTAAACGAAGCCGACGCCAAGCTGACCGACCCCGATTCCGTTAAGGAATTCGTCGACCGAACCGGCGTCGATTCCCTCGCCGTCGCGATCGGGACCAGCCACGGCGCGTTCAAATTCTCCGGATCGCAGTCGCTTCATTTCGACGTCCTCGCCGAAATCCAGAAGCGCGTTCCGGGCTTCCCGCTCGTCATGCATGGGTCGTCCTCCGTTCCGCAGGACGAGGTCGAACGCATCAACGCCGCCGGCGGGAAACTCCTCGGCGCGAAAGGCGTCGACGCGACCCAGTTCCTCCCCGCCGCTAAACTCGGCGTCACCAAGATCAATATCGATACCGACGGCCGCCTCGTCTGGACCCGCGTTCACCGCGAACATTTCCGCGATCATCCGGAAAACTTCGACCTGCGCCCGATCGGGAAAATCTTCATGGACGAATACGCGAAGTTTATCGCCGGGAAAAACGAACTCCTCGGCTCCGCCGGTCAGCTGGACGACGTCCGCAAATTCGTTGCAAAATAAGCATATCCGCTTCAACCCCTCCTTTCAGCCCTCCGCCCCTCACCTCCGGGCGGAGGGCGCATTTTTAAAGCAGCCGCTCTTCAAAACCGTATAATGACAGGAGGCGCAACAAGCTTCTGACCTTGACGGCTGTCTCGTCTCTGCGTCTGACATCGCCCGCCCCTGATTTATAACGGGATATACGCCGATTTCCTTTACCGCGAGAACTTCGCAGAACCGCCGCGATCGCTGCCGGAACAGGCTTAGATTTTCAACCAAAGAACGCGCTTCGCCTTGTGCGGTCAGTTCGCGGACTGCGGCAGGAATGCTATTCGGGACGTCATCCGGAACGTAACGAAAATTCCCGCGTGACGCGCATCAGAGATAAAGACGGGATCCGCAGAAATACGGGACGCATTTTCTCAGGGTTTGACATTAAGCCTTTCATTTAGTATGATTAGTTACACAAATCATACTTATGAGTGAGGTGAAGCGAATGAACGCGCCGGACGGAAAATATGCATGGACAGCCACTGTCGGGGAAAAAGGACAGATCGTCATACCGAAACAGGCGCGTGAAATCTTTGGAATTAAGCCGGGCGATACCTTGCTTCTGCTTGGAGATATCAGACGGGGAATCGCTATTCCCCCGAAAGGAGCTTTCGCCGATTTATTCGACGCGGCATTTCAGGAAAAGGATAACGGCAGCGAATGAAGAAAATAGCTTTTTTCTGTATTCCTGCGCACGGTCATACCAATCCTATGCTTCCGGTTGCCGCCGAACTTATAAAACGCGGAAACACAGTCCGGTTTTACTCATTTAATGAGTTCGAAACGAAAATTCGCTCTACCGGAGCGGATTTTATATCCTGCGATTCTTATCTTCCCAGCCTGACGGAACAGGAAGCGAAAAGACTTAAAAACGTATCCGCCACAGAAATGACTGTGCAGGATATTCGTACCACGCTTGCTATGGACGATTTTCTCGATAAGGAATTTAAAACCTTCCGCCCCGACGTTGTGTATACGGATTCCGTATGCTTTTGGGGCAAGCTGAATGCCTGGAAGCATAAAGTACCGATGGTCGTCTCGACCAGCACATTCGCCTTTAATCAGATATCCTCGCAGTACATAAAACATACGCTTAAAGAATTGGCAGATATGATTTTCGGCCTTCCGAGAGTGTCGCAGGAACTGAAAACGCTTGAGCCGTACGGCTACCATGTGAAAAGCGCGTTATCGTTGATTCAAAGCGATAATCATACAGAATCAGTTGTTTATACTTCAAAGCGATTCCAACCCTACGCTGAAAGTTTTTCCGACCGTTACGCTTTTGTCGGCCCATCCGTATTCTCAAAAGCGAATCCGAATAAGGATAAAGCGCGGCCGCTTATTTATATCTCCATGGGAACGGTTATCAACGACAGGCCGGATTTCTATGGAAAGTGCGTCGACGCGCTGAAGAAACAAGATGCCGATGTCATCATATCCTGCGGAAGCGCGATCGATCCCGAGACTTTGGGAACGTTGCCCGAACATATTCAAACGTTCCCTTACGTCGATCAGCTTAATATCCTATCCGGCGCAAACGTTTTTATTACGCATTGCGGAATGAACAGCGTTTCTGAAAGCCTGTACATGGCCACGCCGATGATTCTCTATCCGCAAACAAGCGAGCAAAAAGCCGTAGCGAGAAGAGTTGCGGAGATCGGCGCCGGACTGATGCTGAGCGACGATTCTGCCGACGGCATCCGATCCGCTGTGCAGGAAGTCCTGAACAATACCGCATACGGACGCGCCGCGGAAGAATGCAGCTCCGATTTCCGTTCCTGCGCGGGGGCCGCGGGAGCGGCGGAATTTATAGAAAACGCTCCTCATGCTTCGGACGGCATGGATATAATAGGAGAATTGAATAAGGCGGATCGGAAGTTCCAATTGACATATTGGTTAATTGTAATCGCGGTAATAATCCTGATCGGATTTCTGATCAACCGGCAATATGCATGGATCGTTGGCATAGCGGCCGGCATACTGTCCGCGCCGATCGGCAAGAGGATACAAAAAAGGAAGTACGCTTCCCTGGTCGAGAAGAAAAGATGACAGAGCGAATGATTTCAAGACGCGCTCCGCAGAAAATGTGGGGCGCTTTTTCTTGCCTTATCCGCCCGAACGAATTTGAATCGATCGGAACATAAAATAAGACCGGATCAGAGACGGCTTTTCGATAAACGGAGTTTCTATATAAAATAGACATAATGATTTCATGTCTTGTTTACAGATTCAACGCTGCGGCGAAGGAGATGAGATGAAAATACAGAGATTAATCGGCATTCTTTCCATTCTGCTGCAAAAGGACAAGGTCACGGCTCCCGAACTTGCGGAATTATTTGAAGTTTCCCGAAGAACCATTAATCGAGATATCGAGGCTCTTTGTATTGCCGGGATTCCGATTATGACCACACAGGGAATAAACGGCGGGATTCGGATCATGGACAATTACAGAGTAGACCGCACAATTCTTTCTAACGCTGATATGCAGGCAATTTTGACCGGACTTCGCAGCCTTGACAGCGTCAGCGGAACGAACCAATATGTGCAGCTGATGGAAAAGTTAGCGGCCGGAACAACAACTATGCTGCCCGGCGACGGTCAGATCCTGATAAACCTTGCGGCGTGGAATAAGGCGGTTGTGTCCGAACGAGTAGAGATGATTCATGGAGCCATCGAAGAAAAACGCCGCCTGCTCTTTCATTATTCGTCTCCGTCCGGAGAGAGCGACAGAGAGATTGAACCGTACTATCTGATCTTTGAATGGTCAAGCTGGTACGTATGGGGCTGGTGCAGGGTGCGAAATGATTTCAGAATGTTTAGACTGAACAGGATGACAAAAATATCGGCTGGCGAACCGTTTGAACCTCGGGCAGTGCCGTACCCCGATTTATCAAATGAGCGTGTTTTCCCGCATCATGTTACGGTAAAGGCAGTCATACAGCCTGAATACCGTTTTCGCATCCTGGAGGATTTCGGACCCGAATTTTTCGCGGAACAGACAGACGGCACGCTGTTGTTTTCATTCGGGTTTACAAATATCAGCGCCATAAAGTCATGGGTGTTGTCTTTTGGAGATGGAATTGAATTGCTGGAGCCGCCCGAAATAAGGAAAGCGTTGAAAAAAATCGGGGAAGAATTAATCGAAAAATATTCTGAAACATGACATACAGGTGTCCTGATTCTCCTGCTATGATAAGGATATCAAAACGATGGAGGCACATGCAATGAAATTAGACGGATTCGGAATCTTTGTAAAAGATATGGGAACCATGGTTCGTTTTTATCGGGACGTTCTCGGATTTGAAATTCAGGAGGACGAGAATACCAGTAATGTTTACCTTGAAAAGGACGGGACGCTTTTCCTTCTCTTCCGCCGCAGCGACTTCGAAAAAATGACCGGCCGTCGCTTTTCGTATGCGGACAATATTAATGGACATTATGAGATTGCGCTGTCTGTTGAAAATTATGCCGCTGTCGACAGCGCATATCAGGATATGCTCGCGAAAGGGGCCGTGCCTATCATGCCGCCGACGACTGAACCGTGGGGTCAGCGAACCTGTTATATTGCCGACCCGGAAGGAAACCTGATCGAGATCGGTTCTTTCGTGAAAGGAGATGGTAAAGATGGCGTTTGATTACAAAAAAGAGTATAAGGAATTCTACATGCCGAAAAACACGCCCGTCATCATAACGGTGCCGAGCATGAATTATATTGCTGTTCGCGGTCAGGGGAATCCGAATGAGGAAGACGGTGAATACAAGCGGGCGATCGGCTTGCTCTACGGCATTGTATTTACGATTAAAATGAGCAAGAAAAGCGATCGCCGGATCGATGGGTACTTCGATTATGTGGTTCCTCCGCTTGAAGGTTTCTGGCGGCAGAACGGTATCCGCGGCCTCGATTATTCTCATAAGGAGCGCTTCAAATGGATCTCCGTCATCCGGCTGCCGGATTTCGTCACAAAGACTGATCTCGACTGGGCGATCAACGAGGCAGCAAAAAAAAAGAAAACGGACTTCTCAAAGGCAGAATTCCTGACCTACGACGAGGGCGTCTGTGTTCAGTGTCTGCATATCGGCGCTTACGATAACGAACCCGCGACTGTCGAGCTGATGCATCAGTTCATGGAGCGGCAGGGGTATGCGCTTGACATGACCGAACGGCGGCTTCATCACGAAATCTACCTGAGCGACGCTAGAAAAGTCGCGCCCGAAAAGCTGAGAACCGTCATCAGGCATCCGATAAAGAAGATTGACAGTTCAAAGTCAGCGCATTGAAGCCTCCTGATGCCGACGGCCGCCTCGTCTGGACCCGCGTTCACCGCGAACATTTCCGCGATCATCCGGAAAACTTCGACCTGCGCCCGATCGGGAAAATCTTCATGGACGAATACGCGAAGTTTATCGCCGGGAAAAACGAACTCCTCGGCTCCGCCGGTCAGCTGGACGACGTCCGCAAATTCGTTGCAAAATAAGCATATCCGCTTCAACCCCTCCTTTCAGCCCTCCGCCCCTCACCTCCGGGCGGAGGGCGCATTTTTAAAGCAGCCGCTTCCCGTAACCGGGGAACGGCGGGGCGGATATTGGCGGGATTGGAAGAATAAGTTATAGGGTATGTACGGCGAACAGCGCAGTATTACCGAAAAGCTGAAAACCATTGACAGAAGATTGAAAACCCTTGATGCGCATATTTCCAATGCCGAGCTATTTACAGGCAATACAAACCGCAGAAGCAAAAATATGTCTCCGCAACTTCAAATTTACCAAAATTATTTTTTGAATAGTTCTGAATGCGTACCAAGACGGTAGAGCATGAGAACAAGCACATCGTTCCGAAGTTCATATACCAATAACCAGTCCGGCTCAATATGGCATTCTCTTGTTCCCCTATAATTGCCGGACAAGTCATGGTCGCGATATTTTTCATCCAGCGTACCGCCGTCCGCAAGAATATTGACAATCTCAAACAACTTATCAAGATCCCTGTTCTGCTTCTTTGCCAGCTTTAGGTCTTTCTTAAACTGATTTGTGAATTTGACCTCGTACTTCATACTTCCAGCGCCGCTCTGAGATCATCCATATTGGTATAACCCTTTACATTGCGGTCAGATGCGATGCGTCTGCCTTCCTCAATGGCAGATGCCGTTACCTCATTCAGTGTGTCCAGCTTCAGAGGGAAGGGAATCCCGTTTTCACGGATGGTTGTTCTGAGAAACATGTTGATGGCAGTGGTCATATTCAGCCCCAGTTCGGAAAAAATCCGATCCGCCTGTTCCTTAACGTCCTTATCTGTTCGGATATTCAAATTCGTGGCAGCCATTGTATACACCTCCGTTTCCGATAATAGTATACGCAATTTCCCGTTTGATGTCAATACATAGTCATTATAATTAGCGAATATTATGCGCATGATCGCTGTCAAAAACCACATGATTTTGCCATTGGGGCAACCCGAACAAAAAAGTTTCCGTCCCCATAAAAGTTCCTCTTGGCAAAAGACTTAACCGCCTTACCCCGCCTTTCAGCCCTCCGCCCCTCACCTCCGGGAGGAGGGCGCGCAATTTAAAAGAACCGCTTCCCTGTCTTGATCCGGACCAGGGAAGCGGTTCTCTTGAAGATCAGCCGGAATTTTTCGTCCGGCTCTGCATATTTTTCATATTTCCAGCGCACTCCGCCGAACCGCCGGAATGAATCATCGCGACGCCATGCCCCAGGACAGGCAAAACGGCGTTTAGATTTTCCCGCGCCGCCTTCTCGCTGCCCGGTAAGTTGACGATCAGCGTCCGCCCGCGGATCCCGGCCGCCGAACGCGAGAGGCAGCCGCGCGGCGTGATTTTTATACTTTCCGCGCGCATCAGCTCCGGAATTCCCGGAGCTTCCCGCTCCACGGCCGCTTTCGTCGCTTCCGGGGTCACGTCGCGCGGCGAAAACCCGGTCCCCCCGCTCGTCAGAACAAGCGAAACGCCCAGCTCGTCGGCGCACCGGATCAGCTCCGCCATGATTTGATCTTTCTCATCGGGAACGATCGTTTGACAGACGACCTCCCAACCGTCATGACGCAGCATCGCGCAAATCGCCGGCCCGCTCGTATCGGCGCGTTCGCCGCGGAACCCCTGATCGCTGACCGTAATCACCGCCGCCGTCATCTTCATAAAAGGCCTCCGATTCAAAAACTGGATGATTGATCGAATCAATAACGCCCGAACGTGCAGTTCGGGAAATGGCAGCCTTTGCACAGCTGGCACAATCCGCCTTCTCCCAGCCGGATCAGGTCCGCTTTCGTAAATTTTTCGCCGCTGAAAACCTGCGGGAGCAGGACGTCGAACATCGTCGTCGGCAAACTGATCGCCGATCCGGGAATTCCCAGCACCGCGACGCCGCCCAAATAGGCGACGAGCGTCATATTTCCCGGCTGAGCCGGGACCCCGTAAGATACGATCTCCGCGCCGAGCGAGCGGATCGCCGTCGGCGTCAGGTCGTCGGGATCGACCGACATCCCGCCGGTAAAAATCAGGAAATCGGCGCCGCGTTCAAGGTATCCCCGCGCCGCACCGGTAATCATTTCCAAATCGTCGTCGCAAATCGATACGCCGAGAATTTCCGCCGGATAACGGTTCATTTTCTCCCGCACAACCGCTTCGAACTTATCCTGAATCCGTCCCGAATAAACCTCGGATCCGGTAATCATAACGCCGATTTTTTTATCGCGGTATGGCAGCAGCCTGAAAAGGTCCCGTCCGGAACAGAGTTCCTCCGCCCGGACGATCCGTTCTTCTTTCGTGACCAACGGAACGATCCGCATCGACGCCAGCCGCGCCCCTACCTCAACCGGATAATGATCCGGGAGAGTCGAAATCGTAATATCCTCGATCGCGTTCAACGCGTTCAGCAGCGCCATATCGACGCGGAACAGACCGCGCCGCTCCGCCATAAGAACGACTTTGCCTTCGGATGGGGCCGTATAGCGCGCTCCCGCGGCCGGCGCCATCGCCGCCATGCGCAGCGCCGCGTCTTCTTCATGAATCTCGCCGGCGTTCTCCTCCCAGACGAAAACCGTCCGCTTCCCGATATCGAGCAGGCTCGGAATATCCTCCGCGCGGATTACATGTCCGCGCTTAAACGCCGCGCCTTTAAACCCGTCGCGCATCGCCGTAATATCATGGCACAGCTGACGCCCGACCGCCTCTTCGACTTTAATTTTCTTCATAACGATTCTTCTCCCTTTTTCTTTTCGTTATCCGCCGCGCCGGAAGCGAATCCGAATCCCCCCGCTCAGTCAGAAGCGCGATCCGTTCCGCGGGCAGCCGCAGCATTACCGTCTCCGAACGGATTTTCCGCCAATCTTCTTTTCCGATCTCCCAAAGAATCGTTCGTGGACCGCTCTCCCGTTCCGGAATAACGCGAATCAGGTAGGATAGCGGGTTTTCGATTTCGCCGACAACCCGGGCGCGGAAATCGTTTTCGCCTGAGCCGGGTAAAAGATCCCCCGCGCGGAACGCGATCAAATTTCCCGCGGGCGAACTTTCGGGAACCGTTAGCGTCAAACCCCAGTCGCGCGCGAATATGCGGCCGTCGGCGATCCGATCTGCCGGGGAAATATTCCGGAATCCGGTCAGGAGCGCCGCGTTTTTTGTCCGCGGGTTCAGAAAAACGTCCTCCTTCTTCCCGAACGTCTCGATCGCGCCATTGTGGATGACGGCAATTTTCTCGGAAAGACGGTACACCTCGCCTTGATCGTGCGAAACGAGGAGAACCGGTTTCCCGAACGCGCGGATAATCTCTCCGACCTCCTGTTCAAGGCTGAAACGCAGATGGCTGTCGAGCGCCGAAAAAGGCTCGTCCAGAAGAAGAATATCCGGGCTCGAAACGAAAATACGGGCCAACGCCGTCCGCTGCTGCTGACCGCCGGATAATTGGTGCGGATAATGATGAACGAGACCGCGCAGCCCGAACTGGTCAATAAAATCATCGGTCAGCCGCGCGCGCCGCACTCGATCTTTCTCGCGCCGCGCGCCGGCTTGAATATTCTGATAAACGGTCATATTCGGGAAAAGCGCGTAACTCTGAAAAAGCAAACCCGTCCGCCGTTCCTGCGGCGATAAGTTGATCCTTCGTTCGGAATCAAAAAGCGTCGCGCCGTTTATGATAATTTTCCCGCGGTCCGGCTTTTCAATCCCCGCGATACAGCGCAACGTCATACTCTTTCCGCAGCCGGAAGCCCCCAACAGCCCGATAATTTCATTTCCGCCGTCAAAAGCGACGTTCAGACGAAACGTTCCGAAATTTTTCTCTATCTCAACAGAAATCGCCATATCTTTACTTTTTCAGGGACGCCGCGAACGATTGAGCCGGACGGTTCCGGCTGTTCTTTTCCAGCATGTTTACCGTCAGCAATACGACGAAAGAAATCGCCAGATTAACCAGGACCCATTTAAAAAGCCAACGCGTCGTCGTTCGTCCGCCAAAGCTGATAAACGGTCGTCGAAATCGTCGCCGTCCTTCCCGGCGTATACCCGGTAATCATGCTCGTCGCGCCGTATTCCCCCAGCGCGCGGGCGAAAGCCAGAACCGTCCCCGCCAGGATCCCCTGCCGGCAGTATGGCATCCGGATATGCCAGAAAATATACGCGTTCGACAATCCGATTGACTGACCGGAATAGGCTAAGGTTTCGTCGAACGATTCGAACGCGCCGCGCGCCGTCCGATACATCAGCGGAAAAATAACGACCGCCGTCGCGAAAATCGCCGACCACCAGGTCATCGTCAATTTTAAACCGAACGCGGATAACGCCCAGGATCCGATCAGGCGTTTCGGGCCAAGAATCCTGAGCAGCAAATATCCGACCACCGTCGGCGGCAGGACCAACGGCAGCGTCAGGATAACGTCCAAAACCCCTTTAACCAATTTCGGGGCTTTCGCGATGTAATAAGCGGCGAAGATACCGAGGGAAAAAATAATCGCCGTACTGATCGCCGAAATTCTCAGGGAGTTCCAAAGCGGAAACAGATCCAATTCCATCGTCCTTTCCAATCGCGTTTCAGCATACCGCAGCTCGGTTCGGATTGAAAGTCTTATTTGTTCAAATCATGCCGGGGTCTGCGCTAACTTCTGAAAAAAAGCGTCTCGGAAGCCGATTCCGGCCTCCGGGACGCCGTTATGACCAATTCAGGGAAAGCCTTACTTTTCTTCGCGAATCGGCGTAAATCCGACTTCTTCGAAAACTTTACCGGCTTCCTCGCTTTGAAGGAATTCAAGGAACGCCTCGGCGGCTTCGACGTTCTTCGAAGGTTTCATGATCGCGGCGGGATAAATAACCTGACCGCACATTTCTTTCGTAGCCGTATCGACGACCGTCAGTTTCGCGGAAAACGCGTCCGTCTGATAAATAATCCCCGCGTCGACGGCAGCTTCCGAAACCTGGGTCGTAACTTCTTTAACGTTCGAACCATAGGTAATATTTCCGGCTTTCGCTAACGCCGCTTCGTCAAGGTCGAGGAAAGTCAGAATTTTCTGCGTGTACTGGCCGACCGGAACGTCCGCGTTCCCCATCGCCAGCAGAATCTTCCCCGCTTCGAGACCGGATTTCAGATCGTCATACGATTTGATCCCGGCCGGATTGCCTTCAGGAACAGCCAAAGCGACCTTATTTTCCAAAAAGTCAAACCGCGTATCTTCCAAAACGAAATCCAAACCGTCAGGATTCTTCTCCGCCGCGACGGATTTATCGAGCTGATTCATCTGTTTCTGACCGGCGGAAATAAAAATATCGACATCCGCGCCTTCTTGAATCTGGGTTTTCAACGTACCGGACGAATCAAAATTAAAAACGATTTTGACGTTCGGATTCGCTTCCATGTACCGGTCGCCGAGTTCAGTCAGCGTTTCGGTCATCGACGCCGCCCCGAAAACAATCAGTTCGACCGGCTTCGTTTCCGCTTCGGTTTGCGCGCGGGCCGGAGCGGTCCAAGCGGCAAGAAAACAAAACGCGGCCAATAATACGCCTAAAACAGAAAGCATTGACTTCATGAGAACTCCTCCGATAAATTATTTAATTCTTAAAACGATAATCCATCCGGGCGCGCTTTTTGTTTCCGCAAAGCGCGCCCGGATGGATTAAGCGTACTCATTTATTGAATACTTGTCAATCGGAATATTCGCAAATCAATGAACTTTGAACGGCAGCTTACGGCGCTTCACCCGCCGTTCGCCGGATCGAAATTTTCCGCCGCGTCGCCGAAAAGTTCGCGGCAATAACTTAGATATTCCGTCTTTCCTCGATCGGATACGAAGAAAATACCGTTAAACGAACGGATCGTACCTCTTTCGATAAGATAACGCGAAGCGCGCTCCACCCGCCGCGGGGACCAACCCAAATGATGCGGCAGCGACGCCAGACTGTTCTCGCGTTCCTCGATCTCGCTCCCGGCATGATGAATCAAATGCGTCAGCAGCGTAAAGCGGTCGAACTCGATTTTCCGCGCCCAATACCGCGCGCGTTCGCTGACCCATCCGCGTTTCGGCGCGAAAAGGAACGCCAGCATGAAAAATAAACCGCAGACAACCGCCATACAGCCGGCAATCGATACGTCGAGCTTCACCGCGGCGGCATAACCGACAACGCCGGAAAGCGCCCCGATCAGCGCGCTCAGAACGAATTGGGTTTTCATATTGTCGGAAAGGAAACCGGCCGTGACCGGCGGGATAATCATAAACGCTACGACCAAAACCGACCCGACCGCCTCAAACGCCGCAACCGCCGTCATCGATACCAGCAGCATCAACAGATAATGGACGATGAACGGCGAAAAACCGATCGCGGCCGCGAAAGCGGGATCGAACGTCGTCAGTCTCAGCTCCTTATAAAAGATCCCGATGACGGCAAGATTAATAATCAGAACGATACCGGAAAGATAAATTGAACGCGCGCCGAAATCGCGGCCGAAAAGAATCAGCCGGTCAAACGGAGCGAACGCCAGCTCGCCCAGCAGAACGCTGTCGGTATCGATATGAACCGAACGGGCGTTAAGCGCGATCAAGATAATCGCGACAGAAAATAACGTCGAATAAACGATTCCGATCGCCGCGTCTTCTTTAAGCAGACGCGTCTGCGTCAGCGTCTCCGTCAGCCATACCGTGAAAACGCCCATCAGCGTCGCGCCGACGATCAGCCAGGGCGACGTCAGGTCGCGCGTCCGGAAAAACGCGAGAACGATACCGAGCAGGATCGAATGCGTAATCGCATCGGTCATCATCGACATGCGCCGGAAAACCAGAAAAGCTCCCGGCAGCGCGCACGCCGCCGATATCAGCGCCGCGATCAGGGAAATTTCCAATCCCGCGCTCATGATTCGCCTCCGATCTCCGCTTTCAGCAACTTCCGGAAACGTGCCCGCTCGATCAGCCGGGCCAGAATTCCGCGCCGAGGCGCGAAAAAAACGCTGAAAATAGCGATCGCGCTGATACAAACGACAATCACCGGACCGGTCGGCATCTCCGGCACCAGCGAACTGACCAGCGTCCCGCCGACGCCGGCGACCGCGCCGAACAGCGCGGCTAAAACGACCATCCACGACAGACGGTCCGTCCATTGACGCGCCGCAACCGCCGGCGTAATCAGCATCGCGCTCATCAGGACCACCCCAACCGTCTGAAGCCCGATCAGAATCGCGCAGACGATCAGAAACGTCAGAATAGCGTTAATCCGCGCGGAACGGAACCCGAGGGTTTCGCCGTACGCGCTGTCAAACGTGAACAACAGGAACTCTTTCCAAAGCAGGACGACCGTTCCGATCAGAACCGCGCCGACGATCAGCATCAGGAAAACGTCGCCGCGGCGCATGGTCGAGGCCTGGCCATAGATAAAACGCTTTAATCCTGCCTGATTCGCGTTCGGAAGATTCTGAGAAAAAGTCAGCAGCGCCATACCCAGCCCGAAAAAGACCGATAATATGATCCCCTGCGCCGCGTCGGATTTGACTTTGGAATTGCGCCCGATTAACGTTACGAATCCGGCGGCCAAGAACCCGCTCGCAAGCGCGCCGAGAAGAAGGATCACGCTGTTCTTTTCCCCGGTCGAAAGAAACGCCAACACGACGCCGGGCAAAGCCGAATGCGAAACGCAGTCGCCCAGCAGGCTCTGCTTCCGCAGCACGGCAAAGCTGCCCAGTACCCCGCTGATTACGCCCAACATCGCCGATCCTAAAGCGACGATCTGGAACGTATAATCCTGGAAAATAACGGTTAAAGTTTCAATCATGCCGTTCCCCTTTATGCGCCGAAGCGAGGAACTCCTTCCCGCCGTACGTCCGAGCCAAATTCGATTCGTTGAAAACCGTTTGGATCGGCCCGCTGTCGATGACATGCAGATTAATCAGCGCAACGCGATCAAAAGTTCCCCGAACCGTCTGAAGATCGTGATGAACGACGACGACGGTTTTCCCATCGTTTTTCAAACCTTTCAGCAACGCGACGATCGCTTTTTCCGTCCGCGCGTCGACGCCTTTAAACGGTTCGTCCATCAAATAAATCTCAGCGTTCTGGACGAGCGCGCGCGCTAAGAAAACACGCTGCTGCTGACCGCCGGACAACTGATCGATTTGACGCAGCGCGAACGATTCCATCCCGACCGCGGCCAACGCTTCCATCGCAGCGGCGCGATCCGCTTTTCCGGGGCGGCGGAACCAACCTAAATAACCGTACCGCCCCATCATAACGACGTCTAAAGCGTTGACCGGGAAATCCCAGTCAACGCTTCCGCTCTGCGGAACATAAGCGATCAGATCCTTCCGGGCATTCTTCCCTACAGTCGGGAATTCGATCGAGCCGGATATCGGCTTAACCAAACCCAGAATGGCTTTCAGCAATGTTGTTTTCCCCGCTCCGTTCGGTCCTATGATCGCGGTCAGGGTTCCCGCCGGAATATCCAGATCGACGTCCCAGAGAACCGGTTTCACGTCATACGCAACGGTCAGATCTTCAACAACAATAGCCGTCTCTGATTTCATATCGACTACTTTTCTCCTCCCAGCGCATTAACAATCGTATCGACATTTGCGCGAACCATGCCGATATACGTTCCCGCGTCGGAATCCGCGTCCCCGAGCGCGTCCGAATACAGTTCGCCGCCGATCTTGACGTCAAACCCGCGCGCCCTGACCGCGTCCTGAAGCGCTTCGACGTTCTTGACCGGAACGGAAGACTCGATAAAAATGGCATGAATCTCTTTCGTCGCGATCAGCGTCGCCAAATCGCTGACAGCCGAAGTGCTCGCCTCGGCATCCGTACTGATACCCTGAAGTCCGCGGACCTCAATCCCATACGCCCGTCCGAAATAACGGAACGCGTCATGCGCCGTAATCAGAACGCGCTGGTCTTCCGGAAGTTCGGCGACGCGGCTCTCGATATAAGATTCCAAATCGTCGAGTTCTTTCAGATACGATTCGAGATTCGCTTCGTAATCCGCCGCGTTCGCTTCGTCTAAGAGAGCCAACTGCGTCGCGACGTGATCCGCCGCCTCTTTCCAAAGCGAAACGTCGAACCAGATATGCGGATCGTGGACTTCCGGATTATTTTCGTCGGATAAAAGCCGCGTCAGATCAAGCCCGTCCTCGAGACAGACTGTCTGATGGCCCTGTTTATTCAACGAATCAAATACTTCGCCCATTTTCCCTTCAAGATGCAGCCCGTGGTACGCGACGACGTCGGAGCCCTGAAGCTTAGCGACCGCTCCGGCGCCCGCCTGGTACAAATGGGGATCGACGCCGGGACCCATCAGCGCGCTGACGGAAACATGGTCTCCGCCGATTTGATCGATCAGATCGGCCAACATCGTCGTTGTCGCGACGATATTGATCGGTTCGTCTTCCGCCGCGGCGGAAACGTAATTCGCGATCAGCAGAGCGGCAGCCAACAAGATCGCCGCATAAACCAGTATGGATAATTTTTTCAAAACATATGAACGATTCATTTTTTCCTCTTATGTTATTTCAGCATTAGTTAGCTTTAGCTAACTACTTATTAGTATATCTCGTTTCGAATCTTATCAACAAAATTTGTTACAACTAACTTTGCGCGGCGGCAAACATTTATTCCTAAAGAGGAATACCGGCGGCGAAACCTGCTTCTGAACGGCGGGAGCTTGACGAGTATAATCTACTTAACACGCCCGAAACGAGCGCCTCTGCAAAAGCGCGGGACGGCGCTGCCGGGCGCAAGGAAAGGGACAGTAAACAATGAACTTAGCATCATTCTTCACCATAACGCAATCCTTCCTGATCAGCGCAGGCGTGATTTTCCTGCTGCGCGTGATCGATATGTCGATCGACACAATGCGGCTTCTTTTCGTGATCCGCGGGAAAAAACTGTTCGTTTGGATCTTGGGCGCGGCGCAGTCGACCGTTTTCTTCCTCGCCGTATCGCAAGCGCTCCGCGGCGAAGCGAACATCCTGACGACGCTCGGCTATGCGTTCGGATTCGCGACCGGGAACCTGATCGGCATGATTATCGAAGAAAAGCTGGCGATCGGCTTCCAGCGCGTCACGATCACCTCGCAAAACGACCCTATGAATGAAATCGCGAAAGATTTGCGGAAAAACGGGTACGGCGTAACCGAAATGAAAGCGTACGGACGGGACGGCGAAGTCGTCATGATGCACGTCAACTGTAAGCGCAAACAGGTTGAAAACGTCGAAACGATCGTATTCAAGCACGACGGACGCGCTTTTATTACCGTCGACGATTTTATGCCCGTGCGTCAAACCGGATTCTGGCGCAAATAAGGGGAAAAAGTTATCCTATCGTATACGACATAATCAATTCCCGAAGGAAAAAAATCCCGATTATCGGTTACAAACCTCATAATCCTTCCAAATCCGGCCCCCGATTTGGTACGATAACGATAGAAACATAGGTTCGAAGAGGGGGCGAAAGGACCGAACAGCAGGTCCGCAAGACGCTCGTCGTTTTGAAACCTGCGCTAACGTTATAAAATCAACCGCCGATCGCGCAATGGCGGTTGATTTTTGCGTCTGGTCCGGGGTTAAGGTTTTTTAACGCAGGACTTTATCCTTTCGCGCCGGGCGGCGGGCGATCCAGCGGCGCAGCGGACCGATCAGGCCGGTAGCGAAGACCGCGGCGGAAGCGATAAATATATAGACGACCGTCCGCCAAAACGGGAAACGCCGGATCGCGTCGCTCGAATAGCGGGAATAATACCACTGCGAAAAGAACCCGACGAAGATCAGCTCGATCAGGATCCAACGGACCAGCCACCAATCGCGCGTCCGCCGCGCAAAATCGATTCCCCATGCGCAGTAGAAAGCGATCAGCGGCAAAAAGATAACCCGGTATCGCGGGTTGTCCCACTGATCTCCTCCGGCGCGAATCGAACTGACGAGCAGCCAGCCGCCCAAAAACAGCGCGCCGATCGCCATCGGAACGCGTTTCGAACGATCGGCAATTTTCCGCGTCGAGAACAGGGCGTAAAACAGCGCCGCCGCAATCAGGTACCAACCGGCGGCGCGGAAAATTCCGACCGCTTTCCAATACGGCGTCGTCGGCTGGTAGAACAGGATCGCCGGCAGAACCGGCTGCGTCAGGCCGTAAACGCCGAGGAAAAGCGTCCGGAACTGACCGCCGATCTCGCCGACGACCTTTTCAACCCAACCGGAATTCGTTTCGGTCGTATGAATATCGAAATGAATATATTCCTCAATCAAGCCGCCGCTCGTTAAGATCATCGCCAAACCGCCCAGAACGATCAAAACGACGCCGGCCTTCAGCCAAACGCGGGAGCGCGGAACCAGGAATTCGCCCCAAAGCCAGACCGCCGCGAAAATCAGCGTCGCCCCGACGACAAAAAGCGACAGCGGAACCATCGCCGCGACGCACGCCGCCAGAACCAGGCTCGAACGCAACGGAGCTTCTTTTATCGTAAACAGCGCCCAAAGCGCGATCGCCAAAATCCCGATCAGGAACGGTTCCCGCATCGGCGCGCCGGCGTACACGATCGCGTCGGGATAAAAAACGTAAATCAATGCCGCAGCCAACGCCACCGCAGCCGATTCGCGCGCCTCAATCGCGCGCCGTAAAAACGGAACGCCGAGCGCGGTCATCCATGCGCCTAACAGGATAATCAGTCCGAACCGCCGCGCGTCGGAAGAAAGCGTTTTATAAATCCAGACGCTCAGAATCGCGACGCCGCCGTACTGATCGTTCTTATACGGATAAGTAAACGTTTCGCGGAGCGGAATCGAATCGCGATCGCCGACCGTTAAAATCCAGGCTTCGGTATCGCGCCGCCACGCGTCGTCGAAAAGATAACCCTGCTGCTGCTGCGGTTCGTCCTGATAACCGTAAGACGGAAGGAGGTTCGCCGTCGCTAACCCGAAACCGAAACGCAGCGCGAACGCCAGGATCATCAGGATCCCGGTCGAGGAACGCCGGTCGATCCGCGCCGATACGAACGCGCCGATCAGCGCGGCCGGAAGCGCTAAAGCCAACCCGGAAAGAAAACCCCGGAACGGCGCGCCCGGCGAAAAAATCGCGATCGCTGCGGCGCTGGCGAACGCCGAGAGCAGAGCGGCCGCCGTCCATAGCAAATTTGATTTTCGACGCCGGGAATCGTCGCCCGGATAATTCGGTCTCATGCTGCCAGCTTCAAGCATCTTGCCTCCTGTCTGACTCTTTGATCTTCACGGAAGTCGGTCGTCGGTTTACGCGATGGACGCTAAAATCCGTTCCGCCCGCGCTTTCCAACTGTACTGCGCGGCGTCGGAAAAAGCCGCCGCCGCGATCCGTTCCCCAAACGCGGCGTCATCTAAAATCCGCGCGATCCCGGCGCGCCAAGCGTCCCGCGATTCCGGCTCGCAGAACAGCGCCGTCCGATCGCTCAGGACTTCATGAATCACCGCTAAATCCGACGACAAAATCGGACGCCGCGCCGCCATATACTCAAACATCTTCATCGGCGAGCAGATCGCGGCGGAGTCGCCGCCGCCGCTTCCGGCGATTGAACGTTCATAAGGCATCAGCAAAATATCGGACGCGGCCTGATAGAGCGGCAGCTCGCGTTTCGGGATCATCCCGGTAAAAACGACGTTCGCCAAGCCGCGCCGTTCCGCTTCGCTCCGATACGCGGCGGCGCTCTCCGCCGTCCCGCCGAACCAATAAAACGCCTGATTCGGGAAATCGCCCGCCAAATCCAGAAAAAGCCCAACCCCGCGCCCGGCATATAAATGCCCCGAACAGGAGATAACCGCGCGATCGGACGGCAGTCCCAGTCGCTCTTTCGCTTCCGCCGCGGGCGGAAGCTCCGTATAATCGGACAAGTTGATCCCGTTCGGCGCGACGACGCTTTCCTCCGCGGCCAGCTTCGGGAAACGCGCTCGGAACCGTTCTTCCAGCGCGGCGGTAATAAAAATCAAGCGTTTCGGGCGCTTCGCCGCGACGAAACGCTCCGCCCAACGCTCGCCGAAGCGTCCCGTCGGCATGTCATGCGCCTCGTACAGAACCGGCCTGTTTCCAAGCGGCAGGTTCGCGGCGAGCGCCGCCAGCTGCAGCGTCCAGGTATAATACCCGTCCGGCCTTTCCCGCGAACTCATATACAGCGCCTTCGCGCAAAAATCGAGCCGGCGCATTTTCGGGACCGTGCGGACCGCGCGCAGCGGGAAGGCCGCGCAGTGAAGCCCGTATTGAGCGCGGATCGCGTCGAAATCCGGCTCGAACTTACCCGGGAACGCCAGCGTCAGCTCCTGCCCGGCGTCGATTAAACCCTGACAGGCCATCAGGACCTGAATCGAGTTCGCCGTTTCCGAAGGGATTTTAGACGTAGCGCTGACCGCGAATTTCACGATAAGAACTCCTTTCCGCTTCCGGACGTCTCCGCCGCGGCGAAGCGCGCCGCCCGCCGCAGCGTATTCAAACCGCGCCAGGTCATCGCAAGAACCGTTCCCGCCAGATACGCCGATAAAATAAACGCTTCCGCCGAATAAGCCGCTTCAGGGACGATCGTAAGCGTCGCCAGAATTTTAAGCGCCATACCGGCGACGCTGATCTTCATCGCCAAATCGGCCATCTCGAACGACAGCAGCAGCGTCCGGTTCCAGAACAGCACGTTCGCGGTCCCGTACCCGATCATCAGGATCAGGATCAGCGGGTAGCTCGGTAAAAATTCGCTCGAAAAAACCTGAAACGTCCGTCCGAAAAACGTCAGCGGCGTGAAAAGAAGCTGACGCCCCAGCGCGGCCAGTCCCAGGAAACAGGCGCCCGTCCAGACGCCCGACAGCAGCGTGGCGTTTTTCAGGAGCCGCTTCAGCTCGTTCCATTTCCTTTCGCCGATCATGCGCACCATCGCCGGATAAGTCGTATCGATAAACGGATTGATCGGCATCAGGACCAGATTGATCACCGTCATCGCCGTTTTATAATACCCCGCGTAAAGCGGCGACAGAAGCGCGCCGATCCATAGGATTTCGCCGTCGCGCGCGACCAGGTTGACCGTGTTCGAGACGTTCGTCGAAAACGTAAAGCGCAATATATCGCCTTTCCGCCTGAGCGCTGAAAGCGGCGTTTTCCACCAGTCCCGCCCAAGTTTCTTAGGCAGCAGGGTCAGCATGAAGATCACCGGCACGACGCACAGCAGAACCTTCCCCGCCAGATAGGCGGTGAGGACCCCGCTCAGCCCGAGATCGCGCCATCCGGCGAAAAGGACGAAACCCAGGATAACCGCACTCTGGAGGAGATTGATCCAGGCAATCGAACGATATTCGCCGAAAATCCGCAGCACGCCGTTCGCCGTCTCGAAGCACGCTCCGGCAAGAATCGTCAAGCCGTATAAAACGACCTGATCCGCGAGGGTCGGGTCCTCGAGAAAAATCTCAGCGCCGAACTTCGCGCTCAGCAGCAGCACGGCGAACGCGAATAACGACGTCAGGCTTTCCAACCCCGCGGCGAACTTGATCAGCGCGCCGGCCGTACGCATATCGCCCTTCGCGTACGGATCGCCGGCGAAATGGACGACCATCTCGTTCATCCGAAACGAGAAAAATTTATTGATATTGGCAACGTAACTCGTAATCAGTCCCAGAACGCCGTAATAATACGCGCCCAATAAACGCGTAATATAGATCGTCAGGAAAACGCTGACGAGATTGCTGAAGATCAGGTAGCCCGAATTTTTGACGATCCCGAAAAACGGCGTCCGCTCAACCCGATCCAAAAACCGTTTCATTTTCGTTTACATCCGAATCGATTTGATTCGTTCCCGATCGCCCAGGTACCAGTCGACCGTCCGGCTCAGTCCTTCGTCCAAACTCACTTTCGGTTCCCAATTCAATTCGCGCCGCGCCTTGGAAATATCGGCGAGATTCGCCTGCATGTCGGCGCGGTCCATCGGGCGCCGGCGGATCGACGCTTTTTTCCCGATCCGAGCTTCGAGCTTTTCGATCAGACCGTTGATCGAAATCGACTCGTGGCCGCCGAGATTATAAACCTGGTACCCGTTCGTCTTCAATCCCAAGACCGTTCCCTCAGCAATATCGTCAATAAAGGTAAAGCCGCGCGTCTGGTTCCCGTCGCCGTTCAGATCGAGCGGAACTCCTTCCGCGATCCAGCGGATAAAGCGGAAAATCGCCATATCCGGACGCCCTTTCGGTCCGTAAACGGTAAAAAAGCGGAAAACGGTCGCGTCGATCCCGTGAAGATAGTGATACGCGTACGCCATTGTCTCCGCCCCTTTTTTCGTTACCGCGTACGGCTGAAGCGGATGATCCGTGTCGGCCGTTTCCGGCGTCGGATAAGGCGCGTCCGCGCCGTAAACCGAGGAAGTCGAGGCCTGAATAAACTTCGGGATCCGATACTTCCGCGCGCATTCCAGCAAATTCAGATTCCCCTTCATGTTCGAATCAAGGAAAATCCACGGGTTCTCCACGCTGCGGCGGACGCCGGGGATCCCGGCGATATTAATTATAGCGGCGTACTCCTCTTTCGAAAGATTCGCCTCTAAAAGCGGGAGATCGGTTATATCGCCGTAAACGAACCGAAACGACTTGCTCGGCAGCAGCGTTTCGAGACGGTAGCGCTTCATCGCCGGATCGTACGTCGTATTCAGATTATCGATCCCGGTCACGCGGTATCCGCGCTCCAGGAGCAGCTCGCAAATCCGCGAGCCGATAAAACCGGCCGCGCCGGTTACGAAAATATTTTCCGCGCTCATAATCGAACCACCTTCGGATTGTCCCGTCCCGCTTCGCCTAAAAAGTTGCGCGTATCGACGATCAGCACGGCGTCGCGCAGCAGCGCCGTCCGATCGAATACTTTATGATTGGTCAGGATGACGACGCAGTCGGCGGATTGAAGCGCCCGTTCCGGACGCGGAAGCGAACGGTACGTCCGGCTATCGAGTTCAAACGCCGGAACATACGGATCATAGTAATCCACCTCGGCGCCTTTCGCGGTTAAAAGATGAATAACATCCAGCGCCGGACTCTCGCGCATGTCGTCGACGTCGGCTTTATACGCGACGCCCATCACCAGAATTTTCGCGCCGTTCAGGCTTTTCCGAACCGTATTAAGCGCGTCCTGAACCAGCCCGACCGTATAGCGCGGCATGTTGGTATTAATTTCGGACGCCAGTTCGATAAAGCGCGTATTATAGTGCATCGATTTCATCTTCCAGGACAGGTAATGCGGATCGACCGGGATGCAGTGGCCGCCTAAACCGGGACCGGGCGTAAACTTCATGAACCCGAACGGTTTCGTATCGGCGGCGTCGATCACTTCCCAGACATCCAGATCAAGCTTGGCGCAAATTTGCGCCAGCTCGTTGACGTAAGCGATATTGACCATGCGGAACGTATTTTCATGCAGCTTCGCCATCTCCGCCACTTCGGGCGACGAAACCGGGACGATTTTATCAATCGCCCGTTCGTACCAGATCCGCGCGATTTCGCCGCAGTTCGCCGTCATCCCGCCGATAATCTTCGGCGTCGTTTTCGTCGTATAATTCGTCCGGCCCGGATCGATCCGTTCCGGAGAGAAAATCAGGAAAAAATCCTCGCCGACGGTCAGCGCGCGGCCGTTCAGGATTTTCGGCAGGATCAGCTCGCGCGTCGTCCCCGGATAAGTTGACGATTCAAACGTGATCGCCATGCCGGGGCGCAGGTACGGCGCGATTTGATCCGCGGCGCTGATAATATACGATAAATCCGGGTCGCCCGTATTTCGGAGCGGCGTCGGAACGCAGATCGTCACCAAGTCGATCTCCCGCAGCAGTCCGAAATCCGTACTGGCGCGCAGATTGCCGCGTTTCACGTATTCCGCCACCGTTTCGGCGGCGATATCGGGAATGTAGCTTTCGCCGCGGTTGACCGCCGCCGCTTTCGCCGCGTCGATTTCAAGCCCCGTCACGTCGTATCCCGCCGCGGCGAAAACGACCGCCAGCGGTAGCCCGACGTAGCCCAAACCGACAATCGCCATTTTAGCTTCGCCGCGCTCGATTTTTCCTTTTAGGATCTCAAACTGATTGTTGCCTTGCGATTCGCTCAAATCTGACCGTTCCTTATCGTTCGTAAACGACTTCGCCTTCAACAATCGTATGCGTCACCGCATACGCGTCGTCCAGCAGCACCAGATCGGCCAGCTTGCCTTTTTCAATGCTACCCGTTTCAGCGGAAACGCCGATCTTGATCGCCGCGTTCAGGCTCGAACAGCGCCAGATTTCCGCCAGCGTCGCCCCGCTGTTTTCGATAAAATTCTTCAGTGCGCGGTCCATCGTCAGCGCCGACCCGGCCAGATTCCCGCCCGGCAGGCGCAAATTCGTCCCGTTTTCCGAGACCGTCACGTCGACCGTATCGGTAAACGGATACGTCCCGTCCGGAAGGCCCGACGGTCGGATACAGTCGGTAATCAGGATAATCCCCTCGGCTCCCTTGGCGCGGTAAGCTAAATTCTGCGCCGCCGGGTGCGAATGAACGTTGTCGCAGATAATCTCGGCGGTATACGCGTCGAGCGTCAGCGCGCCGCCGATCGTCCCCGGTTCGCGGTGGCTAAACGATTTCATGCCGTTGAACAGGTGCGTAATCAGGGAGAACCCGTGATCCGCGGCCTTAACCAGATCGGCGTAATTCGAATCGGTATGACCGGCGGAAACGGCGATCCCTTCCGCCGCGAAAACGTCCCCCGCGGCGAGATTTTCCGGATACTCGGGAGCCATCGCGATCAGGCGGATCTTCCCGGCGCTGATAAAATCGCGGACCTCTTTCGGGTCGGCGCGGCGGATGCTGTTCGGATCCTGCGCGCCCGCTTTCGCCGGATTAAAATACGGTCCTTCGAGATGGACGCCGAAAATTTTCGAACCCCGGCCGCGCTCGCCGACGAGCGACGTGACCGCTTCGATCGCGGCGATCGTCGAATCGCGCGTCGCGGTCAGCGTCGTCGGCAAAAAGCCGGTGACGCCGTGCCGCGCGTTGCGTTCCGCGATCGCGCGCAGCCGCTCCGGGTCCGCGTCCATCGTGCAGTAGCCTAATCCGCCGTGGGTATGAATATCGATCATGCCGGGGATCAGCGCTTTTCCGCCCGCGTCGATCGTCCGATCGGCGGCGGCGCGCAGTTCGGCGCTCGGTTCTCCCGGCGAAAAAGAGATGATCTTTTTTCCCTCCGCTAAAAGCCAGCCCTTAAATACCGGCGTCAGCGGCGTGTAAATAAACGCATTGGTAATTAATAATTTCTTCATGTCAACATCCTTCATACGGTTCAGCTCAATCTTAATCGAGAAGCCGATTCCGATTTTTATTTTCGCGTGAATTCAATTATAATAGGAAACCGTGGGGCCTATAGCTCAGCGGTTAGAGCAGGGGGCTCATAACCTCTTGGTCGTAGGTTCGAATCCTACTAGGCCCACTGCATATCCGAACCAATACGCTTTGTTTTCCATATAACCCGATATATCGACTTAATTTCATTTTAGGCGCGGTCATTTCAGCTTACACGTTCAAAATACCGGATCCCGCGAAAAGGCGGCATGACGCCCGAACCCCAAAATGAAAAACCAGGAGACGACAGCCATGGAACCGTATCAGTCCCTATTGGATCAGGCCAAGCGGTACGCGCTCGCATACATGCATCAGGTTCGCGATATGCCGCCGTATCCGAGCGAAAAAAGCCTTGATGGACTCGAAACGCTTGAGGAGGACTTACCGCGAAGCGGAACAGAGCCTTCGGCCGTCCTGGAATTGCTGCGCGCCGCCGGAGAAAACGGAACGACGGCGCAAACCGGCGGACGATACTTCGGTTTTGTCAACGGCGGCTTACTGCCGGTTGCGCAGGCGGCCGAATGGCTCGCAGACACGTGGAACCAAAACGGAGCGTTGGCCGTTATGTCGCCGGTAACCGCAAAAATAGAAAGCGTTTGCGAACGGTGGATAGCGGACCTGTTCGGACTGGAACGAGGAACGGCTATGGGACTTGTGACCGGCTCATCCAACGCGATTATTTGCGCGTTGGCCGCGGCCCGAAACGAACTGCTGAACCGTCAAGGCTGGAATATTTCCGAAAGAGGATTCCGGGGCGCGCCGAGGATCCGCGTCGTTATCAGCGCAGAAGCGCATTCATCCGTAAAAGCGGGACTGTCAATACTGGGGTTCGGAACGGAAGAAATCGAGACGGTCCCCACGGATGAACTCGGAAGGATCGAGATCGGATCCGTCCCGAAACTCGACCGGCGCACGCTGCTGATATTACAAGCCGGGAACGTCAACGGCGGAAGTTTTGACCCGATCTGCGCTTTATGCGAACTCGCGGAAACGGCCGGAGCGTGGGTTCATATTGACGGCGCTTTCGGACTTTGGGCCGCCGCGTCCAAAAAGCATCGTATGCTTACAAAAGGAATCGAGAAAGCCGATTCCTGGTCCGCAGACGCGCACAAGACATTAAACGCGGGATATGACTGTGGCATCGTGCTTTGCCGGCACAGAGAAGCGCTCGTCGCCGCGCTGCAAGCTGCCGGATCATACATTCAGTATGGAGAACAACGAGACGGAATGCTTTACACGACGGAAATGTCCCGCAGGGCAAGAGGAATCCCGCTTTGGGCCGCTCTGAAAACGCTCGGAGCGGACGGAGTTGAAAAACTCGTCGATACGCTTTGCGAAAATGCGGAATACTTCGCGAAAAAGCTGCGCGAATCCGGCTATATTTTAGTTAATCCCGTCATTTTTAATCAGTTCATGGTCGCCGGTCGGACGGATACGGAAACGGAAAATATCCTTCGCGCTGTCCAGAGCAGCGGCGTTTGCTGGTGCAGCGGGAGCAGGTGGAAAGGGAAAAGCGTCATTCGAATCAGCGTTTGTTCCCACGCGACAACGCGGGAAGATATCGACCGCAGCGCGGAGCTGTTCAAAAAAATCCGCGACGAGCTGCACCCTTAAAAAACGAAACGGACCTGTTTTTTCGCTTTCGAATCCGCCCCGAAGGCTCGGCGGATTCCCCACCCGCAGCAAGCGGCCGCCAGCGCGGCCAGCCCCCGCGTCAGCCATTTCACCCCCGCCGCGTCCAACCCCATGAAGCGCACGACGTCGATTTCAAACGTCTTGGCGGCGCGGACCCAGCGGTCGAAGGCCGCATCCGCATTCATCGCCGCCGCTTCTGAATCAAAAAAAAGCTCCGTCAGCGTCCACTCCCCGGCCAGCCGTTCCGCGTTCGGATATGGGCGGATCCGCGCGTGAACGCTCCCCTGGAACGGAGCCGGTTCGAGCGGAAAAAACGCCGTTCCGTCCGGAACCGCCGCCTCGACGAAAAGAACCTCGCTCATCAGCCGCGTTTTCAGCCCCGGAACTTCCGCCGCTTCCGCCGACAGGGTAATATCGATCCGGCTGTCCGATCCGGCTAAGAGCCGAAGCGGACGGTCGATCGCCGCTTCAATCGCGCGCAGCGGCACCGGATCGCGCCTGCCGACGAGTTCGGCCTGAAGCGCCGGAATCTGCTGCCGGACCGTTTCGCGCCGTTCGACGCGGCGCGCGCCGAACCAAAGCGCGCCGGCGGCCGCCAGGAAGAAAAAAGCGCAGAGAAACGGGACGAGCCGGAAACGCTCAGCTTGCTTCATCAGACTTCAGCGGCTTTCCGTTCTTCCCAGAGCGCGTCCATTTCCGCGGGCGTCAGATCGAAAATACTCTTCCCCTGTTCGGCCGCCCGTTTTTCAATATAACGGAAACGGTCGGCGAAACGAAGGTTCGTCAGCCGCAGCGCCGTTTCCGGATCGATCTTCAGCCAGCGCGCTAAATTCACGAGCGTAAACAGGATATCGCCGAATTCCGCGCTGCGCGCTTCGTCGGTTTCGGCCGCCTTAAACTCGGCGATCTCCTCCGCGAGCTTATCCCAGACCCCGTCGATCGAATCCCAGTCGAACCCGACCCGCGCCGCCCGTTTCTGATATCCGTACGCCATCGACAGCGCCGGCATCGCGATCGAAATCCCGTCGAGCAGGCCCTGTTTCCGATCCTTCTTCTCGCGTTCGGCTTTCTTAAGCTTTTCCCAACGGTCGGCGACCTCATCGACGCTCAGCGTTTCCTCTTTATTGAAGATATGCTGATGACGAAAGATAATTTTTTCGCTGATCGAGGTCAGGACATCTCCCATCGTAAATTCGCCCGCCTCGGCCGCCATCTGCGCCTGGAGCACGACATGCAGCAGGATATCGCCCAGTTCCTCGCGGATCATCCCTAAATCGAGCCGGTCCAGCCCGTCGATCAACTCGTAGGCTTCCTGAAGAAAATCGTCGCGGATCGACTGGTGCGTCTGCTTCCGGTCCCAGGGACAGCCCCCCGGCGAACGCAGCACCGCGACTACGTTCTGAAAATTCTCAAATCCATACGAATCAGGCAGCGGCGGGATATCGACCGCCGCGCAGCTCCCGAACAGGATCGCGCTTTCGGTCAGACCGTCGAGCGTCGTTCCGCCCAGCGCGACGCCGTCCGCGTCCAGGAACCGCAGCGGATGATCGCCCGGATACTGCGTTTTTAAAATTTCGGCCAGCCGCGCCGCGTCTTTCGGCGCGCGGATCCAAATCGTCAGCGTCGGGGGAACCGGGAGATGATACGCGCTTGACAGCGATTCCCAGTCCAGAACGACGATCCGGCTCGGCATTGAATCGATAAAATTCATATCGTCCGCCTAATTAAAATCGTTCCGGTCCCAGCGGTCGATAAACCCGACGAAATCGGGAAGAACGCGGTAAATTTCCGGGTCGTTCAGGATCGTATCCCGATTCAGGATCGGGTTAATCGCGAAAATCCGCGCCATCCCGGCCCGTTTCGCGGCGGTAATCCCCGCCAGCGTATCTTCCGCGACGACGCAATCCGCCGGCGCCGCCCCCAGCCGTTTCGCCGCGATCCGATAGATATCCGGCTCCGGCTTTCCCGGAAACGTTCCGTTATCGTAAACGATATCGTCCGGACCGCCGAACCAGCGGTTCAGCCCGAAATCGGAAAAATAGAACTCGACGTTCGTAATTTCCGAGGCGGTCGCGATCGTAAACGGGACGCCGCGTTCGCGCAGCCCGTCCAGCGTTTCAACCACGCCGGGATAAAAAACGATATTTTTCTCCGGATCTTCGCGCATGACATCCCGATAAAACGCCTCTTTCCGACTCAGCATCTCGTATTCGCGTTCCGGCGTAATATCGGGGAAATAGGAACGCAGGATGACGTTATTCGTTTTTCCGAGAATCCGCGCTTCGTATTCGCCTTCGGCCATTTCCCGTCCCATGAAAACCGGGAACAGGCGGCGCCAGACTTCCCGTTGGAGGAGCGTATCGTCGATCAGCGTCCCGTTAAAATCAAAAACCATCCCTTTGGGTCTAAATTCCGCGTTCATGATTCGTTTCGTATCCTTTATGTTTTCCGGATCGGGATAGATTAACCGGTTTCACGACGAAACCCGATCGCCCGATACCGGCCCTTATTCCGTCATTTTCCGCGCGACGTAAATCCCCATCGCGCCCGCCTGCGACAGGCTGCGCGTAATTCCGCTCCCGTCGCCGATACAATACACATTGGGGATAATCTCGAAATCGGCGTTCATCTCGGGACGGCAGGAGTAATACTTCGCCTCGACGCCGTACAGCAGCGTATCGTCGTTGGCGGTTCCCGGCGCGACCTTATCGAGCGCGTACAGCGTCTGGATAATATTATCTAAAATCCGCTTCGGCAGCACAAGCGACAAATCGCCGGGAGAGGCTTTCAGCGTCGGAACCGTCGTCGATTTAGCTAAACGGCTTTCGGTCGTCCGCCGTCCGCGCGTCAGGTCGCCGAAACGCTGGACGAGGACGTTCCCACCGCCGATAATATTCGAAAGCTTCGCGATCGAGGATACGTACTCGATCGGCTTATTGAATGGCTCGGTAAAATGGATCGACGAAAGGACGGCGAAATTGGAGTTATCCGTCTTGAGATTCTCGTCTTTGTACGCGTGTCCGTTCGTCGTGATAATCCCGTTCGTGTTTTCCGTGACGACGTAACCGCGCGAATTGTGGCAGAACATCCGCGTATAATCCTCGTACTTCGAAGTTTTATAAATAATCTTCGGCTCGTAGATCCGTTCTTCGAACTCTTTCCAAATCAGCGCCGGAAGCTCGACGCGGACGCCGAGATCAACCTGATTCGAATGGACGGGTATCCCATGATTATTACAGAACGTTTCGACGAACTCGTTCCCGATCCGCCCGACCGCGATAACGACCTTTTTCGCGTCGACCGCGCCTTTATTCGTCTGAACCGTAAACGTGCCGTCGCCGTTTTGGACGATGTCGCCGACGGTCGTTTCCGTACGGCTGACGACGCGTTCCGCCAACCAGTCGAGCATGTTCTGCATCACGATCTTGCCTTTGTCCGTGCCGATATGCTTGAGCGGCGACGAAATCATGCGCAAATTATTCTGAATACAGCGCAGCCGCAACGCCTCGTCGGGATACTTTATCTCCGTCGTATCGCCGAACTTGACCAGAATCTGATCAAACTCCGTGATCAGCTCCTGCGTCCGGTTATAACCGAGATAATCCTGTAGCCAGCCGCCGTAAGCCGGCGAAAGGATCGTCTTAAAATCGCTGAATCCGCCCGCCCCGATTTCCCCTGACATGATCGCGCACGGATCGCATTTCTGACAGGGGACCGTATCCGAAACCGGACAGACCCGTTTCCGCAGCGTTTTCCCGCGATCGATAATCTGAATCTTTAGTTCAGGATGCTCATGAATCAGCGTATAAGCCGCAAAAAGACCGCCCATGCCGGCGCCGATAATGACAACATCTTCCATACTTTACGATCTCCCTCGCGCGATTTTTCCCCGGCAGTCTGAATTTCCCTGAGCTGCAGCATACCGTCCGACGGGAATTTACGCGGATTTTTTTATGAGTCTAATTGTAGCGTTTTTTCAGGGCGAACGCTTCCGCCCGGCTAAAAATCAGACCTTCAACAAAAAATCAGAGCCCCATTTCCATAAAAACGAGGCTCCGACGCGATCCTTCGGCAACCGTTACTGTTCCTGGATCGACGGGATATACATCCGGTCGGCGTATTCCGCCACCATGCGCCGCATGGAGAATTCCGGCGAAAGCGTTCGGATCGCGTTCTTGACCATCGTCATCCAGCCCTGAGGGATCCCGTTTTCATCGCGGTTCTCATAATACATCGGGATAACCTTATCTTCGAGCGTTTCGTACAGGCTCAGCGCGTCCACCTCGTCCTGACGCTCGTTCGAATCGAACGCCGCGTCCGTCCCGATCGCCCAGCCGTTATGACCGTTGTAACCTTCGTGCCACCAGCCGTCCAAAATCGAGAAGTTCAAACCGCCGTTCATCGCCGCTTTCATCCCGGACGTTCCCGACGCCTCGTTCGGACGCCGCGGCGTATTCATCCAGACGTCAACGCCCTGAACCAGATGACGCGCGATATCCATGTCGTAATTCTCGACGAAAACCATGCGCCCGCCCATTCGATGGTCCTTGATCGCGCGGTAAATCTGCTGAACGATCAGCTTGCCCGGTTCGTCGGCCGGATGCGCCTTTCCCGAGAAGATAATCTGAATCGGGCAGTGAATATCGTTAATCAGCCGCAGCAGCCGTTCGTAATCGCGTAAAATCAGATTCCCGCGTTTATAGGTCGGGAAGCGGCGCGCGAAACCGATCGTCAGCGCGTCCGAATCGAGAAGAACGCCGGCGGCTAACGTCTGGATCGGATGAATCGATCCGGCCAGCCACTGCGCGCGGGCGCGGTCGTTAACGAAGCGCGCCAGCTTCCGTTTCTGGTGGCGCTTGACCGCCCAGAGTTCGTCGTTCGGGATATCGTCAATTTTCGCCCAAACTTCCGGATCGTCCGGATTATCGCGCCAGTCTTTCCCAAGGTACTTATCGAATAAAACGCCCATCCGGCGCGAAAGCCAGCTGAACGTATGAACGCCGTTCGTGATCGACGTAATCGGAACCTCGTCGACGCGCTTTTCCGGCCAAAGAAAATGCCACATGGCGCGCGATACTTCTCCATGCAGCTCGGAAACGCCGTTCGAACGTTCCGATAACTTCAGCGCCAAAATCGGCATCGTGAACTGGTCTCCGTACGGACTCGCTTCGCGCGCCAGATCGATAAACTGGTCGCGGTCCAAACCCAGCTCCGCCCAATATTGATTGAAATATTTTTCAATCAGCCAGACAGGGAACTTATCGTTGCCCGCCGGAACCGGCGTATGCGTCGTGAAAACGTTGCCTTTGCGGACGAATTCCGCCGCCTCGGCGAACGTTTTCCCCGCCTTGACGTACTCTCGGCAGCGTTCCAACGCCAGAAACGCCGCGTGGCCCTCGTTCATATGCCAAACGGTCGGATCGTATCCAAGCCGGCGCAACAGGCGAACGCCGCCGATCCCGAGCAGGATTTCCTGCGAAATCCGCGTTTCAAGATCCGAAGTATAGAGTTTGGCGGTCAGCTGCCGGTCGTACGGCGAGTTTTCTTCGATCGACGTATCGAGGAGATAAAGCGGAACGCGTCCGACCTGGATCATCCAGGCGCGCGCGTAAATATCGCGTCCCGGGAGCGAAACGGAAATGACGATGCTGCGTCCCTTTTCGTCGGTCAGCGGAATCATCGGCATGCTTGAAAAATCGAGATGGAAATTCGACGTTTCCTGCCAGCCGTCCTCGGTAATTTTCTGAACGAAATAACCTTCGTTATAAATAAAACCGATCGCCGCCAGCGGCAGCCCCATATCGCTGGCTTCTTTCAGGTGATCGCCCGCAAGGATCCCCAAGCCGCCCGCGTACGCCGGAATCGATTCATGCAGGCCGAATTCGAATGAAAAATAACTGATCGTTTTGTTTTTAATTTCCGGATAGCGCGTATGGAACCACGTGTCCGTCCGGTTCATATACGCGTCGAACTCGGAAATCACGCCGTCATAAGCGGCGACAAATTCCTTATCGTTCGCCTTCTGGTTGAAAACGGCGCGCGACGTCCGCTTAAGCATCTCGATCGGATTGTGCGATACCGAATCCCAGATAATCGGATCGATTTGCTTAAACAGATTATTCGCCTCCGGATTCCATGCCCACCATAAGTTATACGCCAGATCGTTTAATCGTTCGATCCGTTTCGGTAAGGACGCCGCCATCGGCACATCTTTATTGATTTTTACTGAACTCATTTCTAATCCCCAAAGTTTTTTTGTTCGGTTTCCTTGAAGCAACGATTAACAGTCTAAACAGGTGACACTGTACAGACTAATAATAAACGATTCCGTCACGTCCGACGCGAAAAGATGTGTTTTTGTGGACAGACGGGACCGAGTCTTTTTATCTTTTGACGTTTTGGACTGTACGAAACCAATATTTTGCCCCGCCTAAAAGAGAATCGGACGACGTTGGCCGACCGAAACGTCCGGGGAATAACGAAAATACCTCAGCCTTCTTTCAAAATCCGGATCAACTGATCCCAACCGCGCTTCGCTTCTTCGCAAATCGGGAAAACGGGATAACAATGGAACATGCCTTCGCCGACGATCGTTCGGTAATTCACGCCGTACTTCTTCATCGCATCTTCAAAGGAAGACGCGACCGCAAAAAGGACTTCATCCGTTCCGTACATGAAGGTCACATCCGGACAGTTTGTGAAATCGCCTTTCTGCAGGAAGATCATATAATCGGGAATTTCCGTTCCGTGCCGCATGACGGTTTCCATCGTCTTCATGAACCGCGCCGGAATAATCATATCCGCCTTGTCCAAGGCCAGCATAGCCTTCCATTCTTCGTCCGTCGCAGCGCACGCGCCGGGAGAGACTGCGACAATACGCCCGGGCATCGGCGCGTCCGACTTTTGCGCGTTAATATAAGCCGGAATCCCAAGCGCGAGGAAACCGCCGGCAGACGTGCCAAGCGCCGAAATATTCTTTGCCGCATAATTTTCAAGCATGACCTTGTAGGTCTCATGAATCATCTCAAATGCGTTTGTGATCGGATAATCCGTGCAAAGCGGATAAAACGGCACATACAGGTCAAGACCGCTCTCTTTCGCGATCCGCAAAGCCGTTTTAATATCGAAGGAATGCGGAGCGCGGATCATGCCGCCGCCGATGATATAAAGACCGGCTTTATCCGTTTTCTGCTTATGAATCATTTTCAGCACGGGAAAACCGCCGACATTAATTTCAGCGATCTCGATTTCCGCATCCGCCAGTTTCGGGATTTTATTCTTCGCGTTTTCCCGCTTCATTTTCTCTACAAGCTCATCCGCGCCGCCCGTGAGGAATTTCTTCGGTCCGATCAGGCGCGCGAACATTTTCAATATTTCATATTTTAAGGACATCTTTACCTCCGACAAACTTAATATCACCGACCGCTATCCATGCGTCCCGGCCCCTTTACGCGCAGGGCTTCAAACACGGAAAAATCAACGCGGACGCAGCGCCGCCGCCATCTCAAACGCCGGAACAAACTCCCCGACGGCCGCGCCGTTATCGTTCTTCAGCTCATACGAATCGAACTTCATCAGCCCGTCAAGCGTTTCTGACGACGCGCCGTCAAGCGCGCTCAAAATCCGATGCAGCAGCAAGCCCCAGATAGCCGGCGAACCGGAAGATACTTTAAACGCGATGCCGATTCGCTGTTTCTTCAGACCGATTCCGTATACGCCCGCCGCCCCCGCTTTCGCGACCAGGTTCGCGTCTCCGTTCAGCAGCGTGCAGAACCGTCCGTAACCGCTGATCATATGCGGATAGGCGTGCAGCCGCGGAATGAAGCGCGCGGCGGCGTCCGTCAGCGTCTCGTCCTGAATCCGATCCGGCGCCGCCAGATTCTTAAACGCTGCCGCGAACCGGCGGATCGGAAGCGCGAATACCGGAACGCCGCAGCCGTCCACGCCGATCCGGATCTGATCGCGCGCCGTTTCCGAAACGATCGAAACCACGCGCAGGATTTCACGCTGCGCCGCTGAATCCGCTCTCCAGTAATCGGCGGCCGGACCGCCCAACGCCCGCTGCAGCAGCAGGATCCCGGCGTGTTTTCCGGCGCAGTTATGATTAAATTTTCGCGGTCCGATTCCGGCGATCCGGTTCGCGATCCTGGCCTCCGCGTCGCCCGGCTCCGTCGGCTTCATAATCAGATCGTCCTCGCTGAACCCGGCTTTCGCGTAAATCGATTCGAGCGCGGCGATATGGTGCGGCTGAGCCGCGTGAGACGCGGCGAAAATCGCCGATTCCTCCGCGCTGATCCCGTACGCCTCGTCGAGCCGGCGGGCGATAACCGGGAGCGCCTGGATCGGCTTGGCTGACGAACGCATGAAAACCGGCGTATCCGCGTCACCGACGGAAAAAATAAGCCGCGCGGCTTCATCGACGACCGCGACATACCCCATATGAATATTATCGAGAACGCCGCCGCGATATTCGTAAAACAGCGGC
>JASBYO010000011.1 GCA_029983925.1 Flexilinea sp. | reverse complement strand
AATGAAAGCAGCGTTAGGAAAACTGATTTGCCACGAGAAATTCGTTTTTGTTGTTTTGAGCGTTGTTTTTGCTTTTTCAGCGCTGATGATGCCGATTCGCGGCGATGATCTTGTCAATATTGCGTGGACGGAAAAGGAAACGGCTTCAGGCATTTGGCAGCGAACCCAGGATTTGTACTTTACTTGGTCGTCGAGGCAGTTGATTAATTTTGTATTGTATTTTTTGACAGGACGCAGTCGAATCCTGTTCGCGCTGTTCATGGGCGTTTCGCTGTTTGTTTTACTGACCGCAATTTCCGCGCTTTTCGTTGCCGCTGATAAACGCCGGGGTAATACTATTGCCGCGGGCTTGGTCATGCTGTATCCGTTTACCGAACTCGGTTCAGCAGGTTTTATAGCGACAATGACGACGTACCTAAGCCCGATCGCATTCGGCATGATGGCGCTTGTTCCGATTCGCAGAATGCTGGGCAGGGAGCGGCTGTGTTGGTATGAGATGCTCGGTTACTGCGCTTGCCTGATTTTCGGCGCGAATAATGAACAGATGATGATCGTCATACTTTCCGTCTATACGGTCTTTCTCGGATACAGTCTTTTTACAAGGACGTTTTCGGGCGCAGCGTTCCTGTTGTGGTGATTGAGCGTTGCAAGCTGTATTCATGTCCTGATCTGTCCGGGAAATTATGCGCGGCGGTTTGTCGAAATGCGATACATTCCATTTTTTGGAATGTTTAACATGATTGATAAACTTGAAATTGGATTTGCGACGACGTTGCAATGGATGATCGTTGAAAATCATGTTCTGATTATCTGCATTTGTTTATTATTGGCGTATTTGATTCAAGCAAAGTATAAAAACGTTGGTTTCACATTGATTTCAATCTTGCCGCTCGGGATCGTCACCGCGTTTCATCGGCAGCTGTCTGCTCTTACGGAGCGATTTATCCCGTTCGGCGCAGTCATTGCTCGGCCGATTGATATTTATGGGTTAGTCACGGAAGCGAATCGCGGCGGTATAGACGCTTTTGTGAAATTCGCCGTTTTCGCGGTATTTATGTCGATCCTGATGGTCGAGTTTGTTCTGGTTTCCAATTCCGCGAGAGACCTGGTCATCAGCGGCGCGCTGCTGATTTCCGGGTTTGTCTCGCGTTTGGCTGTCGGGTTTTCGCCGTCCGTCTATATTTCCGGGTATCGCACATGTTCGATTATGGGATTCTGCCTGATCGGCTGCGTCCTGCACGCATATTTTTCAGCCGAACGAGAAGGGTTTATTTCGGAAAGAGAGCGGGCGGTCCTGATAAAAATTATGGCGGTTGTGCCGATTCCGGCGTTGGCGAAATTCATGTACGATTTCCTGCGCTGACATGAAAAAGCGGATCAGGTTCGATCCGCTTTTTCGACGCTTATCTCATGAATTCGGCTATTTCTCCAGGAATACTCCGCCGGCGTAAAAGCTGCGCAGTTCTCCGTCTTCGCCGATTTCGAAACCGAAAGACTCGAGACGGAAGACGTCGCCGTTTTCCAGCGCAATTTCAGTCGGCTCGATTCGTCCGTCTTCGGCCGCTTGAACGGTCGAATATTTCTGATAGATTTCCTGAACGTCGATCGTCAGGAGCGGTTCAGGATCGGATTCGGAGTCGTGCTTCCATTTTGACGCATCGTAACAGGCGATCGCGCTCAGATCGATTTCTTTTGATTCGTTACCGGAATCGCAGTTGACGTTAGGGATGATCGCGCTGAATCCGCGCACGTCGATTTTCTCGAATCCTTCGCTCCAGAAATGATAATAGTTCGATCCTTCGGCTTTCGCGATACGGAGCGATTTGATTATTTCGATCGTCTGATCGTCGATCGCGGCGAGAGCTTCTTCTCCGCCGGTTTCGTTTTTCAGGTAGTTATACGCGCCGATAACGCGGTATTCGTTATCCGCGTCGTATGACGCCGGATTTTCAACGTAAGCGTTAAGCGTTGTCAGTTGCTGCTGGAACGGCAAGTCGTAAGCGTTAATTCCCGGAATAACGAACGCGATTAAGGCGGCGAAAATCGCGGCGATCAACGTCGATTCGGTTTTCCGCGCGTTAAAAATATAAAGCAGGAAATAAACGATTTCCAACAGGATTAAAACGCAGCCGAAATAGCGCGTCGTCGTCAGCCCGAACGCCGAAATCCTGAGCGAAAGCGACCAGACCTGCAGCCCGATAAACGGAATAAAGAACAGCGCCAACAGATCGACGAATTTGTTCAGCTTCTCGTTTTCGACAACGTCCCGATTAATTGTCCATATCGGCATCCCGACGATAAACAGTCCGCTCAGGATCGGGAATATTTCGTTCGAAGGAATAATCCGCGTAATTAAAATTTTTGCGATATACCCGTAAATAATGATAAAAGCAAGGGTTAAAACAGGGAGGAGTACGAATTGGGCGATCGCCGCGAAGAATTTTCCCGGTTTCTGATCCAGCGCTTCGATCGCGTAAAAGATGACCGTCACGGCTGACGTCAGGGCGCAGAAGATCCACATTCGCTCCAGAAAGGCGTATCCGTCCGAAAGGAACAGGGCGTTGAAGATGATCGTCACGAGCAGGATTCCGATCGAGAAGCAGACCATGACGATGGCTGCGGCAAATCCATGCGCGTACAGCCGAGCGCCGAAGGCGTCGATCGGGAGACGGGACTTTTTTAAGATCGCGCAGGCTCCGCCCGCGGCGCAAAGGATGATATAAAACGAAAGGATCCGCCGCGTCGCGGCAAGGTGGATCTCGCTTAGGCCGAGCGGATTTCGGGATACCAGCGCGCACGTGAACAAGACGGCGATCGCGACGGACACGGCGGCCATCGCGATTTTCGCGCCGCGGTTTCGAACCGAAGCCGCTTCCGTCAGGAAAAATCCGAGCGCGGCGGCGATCAGCGTCGGAATGATCCAATCGTCAATCAGCCGCGGCTCGTTTTTCAGGTTGTAAGACATATCCGTTCCGAACGCCATGAGCAGGACAAACAGCGCCAACGTCGTCAGGGTAATCGGGAACCGTCGGAATGATTTTCTGAACGAAGATTTTGTTGATTCATAAATTGAGCTAATCAGGTTCATATTTTTTTCCTTTTCCGGGCCGTTGATTTTCGATCGATCGTGACCCCAAATCTATTGTAGATGATTCCGATCCGAATTTCAATCTCAGCTTCCGGATTCGATAGCTCCTGAGAGAATTCGGTAGTTTTTGAAAGCTCTGAACTATAATTATTCTATAGCGGGAGGAAAATCTTCGCAGTTTTACGCAATCTTTGGAGGTGGACGATGGAAACGCCGGTTTCATCCATGAAAGACGTTATTCGCGCTTATGAAATGTATGATGAAGACAAGCGTTTAGAAGCCGATAACGTCCGACGTCTGGAGTTCATGACGACCCTGGTCTACATGAACAAATACCTGAAAGAAAGCGATAAGGTTCTTGACGTCGCCGCCGGCGGCGGGGCGTACGCGCTGTATTACGCTGCGCGCGGGTTAGACGTAACCGCGCTCGATATTACGCCTTCCTACGTCGATATTATTCGCCGCAAAGCGAAGGCTCAGAATCTCAAAATTGAATCGTTCGCGAACGACGCGCGCGATCTAAGCATGTTCCCGGATGAGACGTTCGACGTCGTATTCTGCATGGGCCCGATTTATCATCTCGTTTCCGACGCCGACCGGCGCCGGGCGTTGGCGGAGTCGCTGCGCGTCTTGAAACGCGGCGGCCTGATCTACGTGGCTTATATCAATAAATTTTTCACGTTCGCTCATTTAGCGACGCAGAATAAACAATTTCTTCAGGAAAAATGGTACCAGACGATTATCGAGCGGGGAGCGATGAAATCCGACGATCCCGACTGTTTCTGGACCGACGCCTGGTTTTCGAATCCGAGCGAGATGGAAGCGCTGATGGCCGATTTCCCGGCGCGGATTCTGCATCATTTGGCGCAGGACGGCACGGCGCGCATGTTAGCCGAACGGATTAACGATCTGCGTCCGGAATATTTCAACCGGTGGGCGGATTATCATATTCGTACCTGCGAAGAGCCGTCGATTTTAGGCAGTTCCAATCACGGATTGATTATCGCCAAAAAACACGATTGGTAGCCGGCGAATTTTCCCGTTCCGGATCGGATTCGCCTCGGAGCGAATCGTTCGGCGAAATCTAATTGAAACCGTCCGCTTTTTTGCGGATTGACCGGGGCAACCGTGAATTTCGTTCGTCGCCCCGGTTTTTATTGGTCTCCTCATCAGATACGGCTTTCGTTTTTTATTCTTCGAATAGAGCCGGCCGCGAATTAAGAATCGCGCAGCGTCAGGCGCATAAATTCGGGAATATCGTCGGCCGTTTGGCTCTGACGGAATTCGGGCGATTTTTCTTTCTTGGAGAAAATCGCTTTCCCGTTTGACGCGGCGTTTCCGTCGCTTTGAGCGTTATCCGGAATTTGCACCGTGCGACAGCGCATCAAGTTGGCAATCGGTCCCGACTCCGGATCCTGATCGGAATCTTCGGGGAATCCGGTCGCGACGACGGTAATCCGGACTTCGTCTTTCAGGCTTTGATCCAGAACGGCGCCCATGATAAAGTTGACGCTCGGATCGGCGTTTGCGCGGACGATCGAAGCGGCTTCTTCCAACTCGTACGGCGTAAAATCTTCGCCGACGGTAATATTGAACAAGATCCGCGTCGCGCCGTCGATATTCTTATCGATCAGGCGGTTCGAGATCGCGGCTTCCGCGGCTTTCGCGGCGCGGTTTTCGCCGTTGCCGATACCGATCGACATCAAAGCGGACCCGCCGCCGGACATAATCGTCCGCACGTCGGCAAAGTCGAGGTTGATAATTCCCTGGAGCGTGATCAGCTCGGAAATGCCTTGGACGCCCTGACGGAGAATATCGTCGATCATGCGGAACGCCTTGATCATCGGCGTATTTTTATCGACGACTTCATAGAGCCGTTGGTTCGGAACGACGATCAGCGTATCGACTTCTTTTTTTAACGTGCGAATTCCGTTCATCGCGGCGTTCGCGCGCGGAATTCCTTCGTAGTCAAACGGGCGCGTTACGACGCCGATCGTTAGCGCGTCGATTTCGCGGCAGATGGAAGCGATCACGGGCGCGGCGCCGGTCCCGGTTCCGCCGCCCATTCCGGCGGTAATGAAAACCATGTCGGCTTCTTTCAACGCCATTCGCAGCTCTTCGCGCGATTCTTCGGCGGCGAGACGCCCGACTTCCGGATTCGCGCCGGCTCCGAGCCCGCGCGTCGCTTTTTCGCCGATGCGGACGCGCTGTCCGGCTTTCGACGCGATGAGCGCCTGCGCGTCCGTGTTGACCGCGATAAAATCGACGCCTTGCATACCGCTTTCGATCATTCGGTTGATCGCGTTACAACCCGCGCCGCCGACCCCGACTACCTTAATACTCGCCGAGCTTTCGCCTAAGTTCTGATATGAGTTTTCCATTTTTTCCACCATTTCCTTATCTGTTGTCAATACCATTGCAATAGTATTTTTGGCAACTGCGGCGTTTCAAATGATACGCCAAATTTTACAATAATTACAGGTTTTCCTGCGCGCCAATCAAGCTGATTTAGGATAATTTTTTAAGATTTGTCTTCATCGTCAGCTCCTACGGGAATAACATCCGGAAAAAGCGCTTAAGTTTTGCGAACGCTTCGCCGGAATCTGCTTTCTTCATTTGTGAATCTACGATAATCTCGGTTTTCATCCGCCAATACAGCAAACCGACGGAAGCTGAAAAGGCGGGACTATCCAATTGATCGATCATGCCGGTCAGGTTTTCGGGTTTTGCGATCCGAACCGGGAAGCCCAGGACGCGCGACGCGACGCGGTCGATCCCGGGAAGCTCGGCGCAGCCGCCGGTCAGAACCATACCGGCCGGCAGGATGTGGTCGATGCCGGAGCGTTTAATTTCCTGTCGGACGAGCTGGAAAATCTCTTCGACGCGGACGGCGATAACCGAGGCCAATTCTTTCCGCGAATATTTCGCCGATTCATCCCGACCGAAACTTCGGGCGTAGAAGAACTCTTCTTCGTCAATCATCTCCGGCAGCGCGGAGCCATGGATCCGCTTGACTTCTTCCGAATGCGACGCGGGAAGATGGAAAATCTGTGAAATATCGCTGGTGATATGCGCGCCGCCGATGGGGAGCGAATTGGTGTGCCAGACGTCGTTGTTGAAATAGATCGCTAAATCGGTTGTTCCCGCGCCGAGATCGCAGATCAGCACGCCGCTCTGTTTTTCGATATCGCTGAGGACGGCTTCGCCGGCCGCGAGCGAATTCAAGACCATGCTGTCGACTTCGATTTCGTTCGTCAGGACGCACTGTTTCAGGTTTTCGACCGTCGCCGTCGCGCCGGTGATGATATGCGCCTCAACGTCGAGCCGGCGCCCGAACATGCCGAGCGGGTTGCGGATGCCTTCCACGCCGTCGACGACGTAAGACCGCTGCAACGCGTGGAGAATTGTTCGATTGCTCGGGATCGGAACAGCTCTGACGGCGTCGTTGACGCGTTGAATTTCGTAGTTGCTAATTTCTCCGCCCATGATCGAGACGGTCGCCTTGTTGTTGATCGCGCCGATATGCGATCCGGCGACGGAAATAATCGCGTCCGAAATCTGAAATCCCGAGGTGCGTTCGGCTTTTCGAATCGATTTCGAGATTGCCGTCGCCGCCGACTGAATATCGTAAACCATGCCCTTGCGGATTCCCTGCGACGGTTCAATCCCGACGCCTAAAATCTTAATCGCGCTCTCGCTTTCGACCTGCGCGATCAGCGTGCAAATTTTTGAGGTTCCGACATCGATTGTTGCTAAATGTATCTTTTCCATCTTTTCTCAATCCGCGTATCGATAATACGGCGCGTTCGTAAATTCAAGGCTGACCATTCCCGGTTCGATTTCATTCGCTTTGAAATAACGGTCCAAACTTTCGAACATCGCCATCTTTACGTCCAGTTCCGAATCGTCCACGCCGATCCAGAGCATATAACCTTTGCCGCTGTCCCATCCGTAGCCGTTGTCATACGTGAAATTCAGGCGCGTTCCGGCCGGCTTGACGGTAAAAATACGGAGCGCGGCGTCGACGATATCCTGACGGAATTTGGTCGGGACCGAACGGTCGTTCCGGTTCATCGCGCCGGGAAAACTATTCGCGTAGACGACGGTTTCCGGGCTGGCGGAAAGGTTCTCGCGGAAGACGTAACCCGACTCATCCATCCAGAAACGATCGCCGCCAAAGTTCCATTCGACTGCCGCGACGCGTTGTTCGAAGAAGATATCCAGACGGTTCGGAAGTTTGGCGTGAACCGAGATAGCGCGGTTTTCCGGATAGCGTCGGAAAACGTTGCGTTCGATCGCGCTCGGGTCGGCGAAGGCGATCGGCCGGTTTTTCATCCCGGTATAGTAGATCAGTTCTTCCGCGTTGATATTTTCATGTCCGTAAATCTTTACCTCGCTGACGAAAAAGAGCGGAAAACGAAAATACAGGAATAGCCCGGCGGCGAAAATAAGCGTCGAAGCGATCGATACGAAACGCGCGGCGGGCGCGTCGTTTCGCGGTTTCCGCTTCAGGAGAGCTTCGGACGTCGCCGTTTTTAAACGCTCGCTTTGGCGGCGTTCGTTTTCAGGGACGCTGCCGATTCGATCCTGTCGGTTTTTATGGTCGCCTGCGCGGAAAATCATGCGTTATCCTTTCCTGAATGAATTTCGATCTCCGTATTCAAACGAATCCCGAATTTTTTATCAACCGCGTCCCGGACGCGTTCGATCAGGCGGACGAAATCGGCCGCGGTCGCGCCGGGATTGGTTACGAAAATATTGCCGTGGAAATCGCTGACAGCCGCGCCGCCTTCAGCCGCGCCGCGTAAGCCGCATTCGGTAATCAGCCGGCCGGCGTAATCGCCGCTCGGATTACGGAAGACGGACCCGAGCGAACCCTGGTTCCTGAAGTTGAATTTCTCGCGTTTATCCCAGATTTCGTCCGAGCGCGCCTGAATCGCTTCGGGGTCGCCGGCCGTCAGCTCGAAAAACGCCGATATCAGGACGCCGGCCCGTTTCCCTGCCTTGAAGGCGCTGGCGCGGTAAACGAACTCGATTTCATCTTTCGGAATCTCGACGGTTTCGTTCTCCGGCGTTAATACCGTAACCGATTTCAAGGCTGCGTTAATTTCGCTCCCGTATGCGCCGGCGTTGCCGTAGATCGCGCCGCCGACTGATCCCGGGATACGCGTAGCCCATTCCAATCCGCTCAGGTTGAAATCGATCGAAGCGCGGACCAGGTCGTGCAGGGCCGTTCCGGAGGAAACGCTGATGCCGGCGCTTCCGTTTTCATGCCGGATCAGGCGCATTTCGTCCGCGCGGTTGACGATCAGCCTTCCGGGGTAACCGCCGTCGCTGAAGAGGATATTCGTCAGTCCGCCGACAACCTTGAACGGGATCCGGCGCGCCTGGGCGTCGCGGACGGCCGCGATGAGCTCGGCTTCGTTCCGGACGGTCAACGTTTCCGCGGCGGGGCCGCCGACGCGTAAGTTCGAAATCGCGGCGATCGGCGCGTTCTGAATGACGCGCGCTTCGAGAACGTCGGGATCGATCGCTTCGTTCCGTTTTTCTAAAATCGCTAACGCTTCCGGGCCGATTCGGTTCGCGTCTCCGGCGGAGAGCGTTACGACGATGTCGCCTTCCGTCAGCGCGATGGCCAGTAATTCGATTGCGCGTTCGTTCGTCGCGGCGAAAACCGCGTCCGGGCGAACCGTCCGCAGCGCTTTTTTCAAGTCGGCGAATCCGAAATCGCTTTCCGTTTCGCGGGCGGCGTAAATATTCGTCACGAAGATTTCGTCCGCGTCCGCGAATGCATCGACGAATTCGGCTAAGAGCCGTTTCGTACGCGAGAAGGTATGCGGCTGCCAAAGGGCGACGATCCGTCGTTTCGGATAGGCGCTTTTCGCGGCTTGGAGCGTAGCGCGGATTTCGGTCGGATGATGCGCGTAGTCGTCAATTATGCGAATCCCCAATCGGTCCGCGATCGTTTCAAAGCGGCGCGCGCTGCCGTTGAAACGGCTGAGCGCGTCGGCGGCTCCGCGAAGCGGGACGGATTGCGCGTCGATAACCGCGAGCGCGGCGGCGGCGTCGATAACGTTATGAAGTCCCGGAACGGCGAGCTGAACCGGGACGGATTCCCCGCGCGCTTTTATCGTTATCGTAAAGCGGTACCCGCCGTTTTCGTTCGCTTCCGCGTTCAGAATTCGGTAATCGTCGTTTTCGTCGAAGCCGTAACGGACGATCCGGACGTCCGCGCCGGATTCGGCGACCAGCCGCGATTGGATCGGATCTCCGCTGAAAATCAGGACGTCCGCGCCCGGTTCGCAGCGGGCGATAAATTCGCGGAACGCCTGATAATATTCTTCGTCGTTGGGGTAACAATCGGGATGATCCGGCTCGACCAGCGTCAATACCGCCGTTGCCGGGCGCAGCCCGTGGAACATGCGGTCGTATTCGTCAGCTTCGATTACGAACGTTTTCGATTCGCCGGCGGCGGCGTTCGTCCCGAGATTTTTCGGCGTCGATCCGATAATAAAGCCCGGTTTGGCACCCGCCTCCGAAAGGATCCAGGCGATCATGGACGCCGTCGTCGTTTTCCCGTGCGTTCCCGCGACGGCGACGACTTCGCGCCCGTCAAGCATCCGCGTCAGGAATTCCGAGCGTTTGAACGACGGGATCCCGCGGCGGCGCGCGGCGTCGAATTCCGGGTTCTCGGGATGAACGGCGGACGAGTAAAGGACGATATCCGCGCCGTCGACGTTCTCGGCTCGATGGCCGACGGTTACTTCGATTCCGAGCGCGCGCAAACGCGCGGCCATCTCCGAGTCGGTCTGATCCGATCCGCGCACAATCATCCCCTGTTCATGCAGAACGACGGCGATCGCGGACATACCCGTGCCTCCGATGCCGATGATATGGATGATTGCGTTGGTTTCCTGTTTCATACGTCGTTTTCCCGTTCCATTCAAGCTTCTGTATTCAAAATTTCATTTTTTGCGCCGGCGTTCCGAAGGACATCGACGATCGCGCGGGCGGCGTCCGGCCGGGCGATCGCGCTCATGGCGGCGCTCATCCGGCCGCGTTTCTCCGCGTCGGTCAGGAGCGCGGTAACGGCGGGCAGCAGCTCCGCGCGCATGTCTTCGTCCCGGATCATGACGGCGGCTCCGGTATTGACCAGATATTCGGCGTTGATCCGCTGGTAACGCCAGGCATGAGGATACGGTATCAGGATCGCCGGGACGCCGAAGAGCGGGAACTCGCCGATCGTCGACGCGCCGGCGCGGGATACGATCAGATCCGCGGCGCGGAAAGCGGCGCCCATTTCCTCATGCAGGTATGGGAAGGCATGGTAACGGCTGCGGACGGATTCCGGCAGCGCCTCGATTTTCGCGCTGATCTCGTCCCAATTCCCGGAGCCCGCGACGTGGATCAGCTGAGCCGTTTTCGTTATTTCGGGCAGCATCTCCAAAATCGCCTCGTTAATCGAGCGCGCGCCTTTCGATCCGCCGAAAACTAAGACTGTCGGCAGCTCCGAATTCAAACCGAATTGCGCGTATGCCTGCGCTTTTGTCGATTCCGTCAGTTCCGGGCGCGTCGGATAGCCGGTTACGACGGTATTTTTCCGCTTCGGCAAATAAGCCCGGCTTTCCTCTGCGACGACCGTAATCCGATCCGCGACTTTGCTCAGCGCGGTCAGCGTCAACGCCGGTTCGATATCCGGAATAAAGATGACTTTCTTTCGGAAAAGTCCGGCGAGCGCAACCGGGAATCCGACGTAACCGCCTGTGAAGAAGAGGACGTCCGGATTAAACGAGCGGATAATCGCGGCCGATTGGAAAAAGCCGTGAATTAATCGGATCAGGTTCCCGGGCAGCTTTCGCAGCCCGACGCCATGAAGACCGGCGGCGGAAATCCCTTTAAACGGGATATTTTCGCGTTCGACGAGTTCGCGTTCGATCCCGTCCGCCGCTCCGACCCAGAGAATCGCGCCGACGTTATCGCTGTTTTCTATGGCGCGGAGGACGGCCAAGGCTGGATACACGCCACCCCCAGTCCCGCCCGCGCAGATTAACCATTTCATCCGGTACGGTCCTTCCTTTCTCAAGATTTTCGATCGCGGTTTGGCGCGAAATATTTAAAAGAATCCCGATGCTCGCCAACATGACCGCCATGTTCGTCCCGCCGTAGCTGATTAGCGGGAGCGCGTTCCCGGCAAACGGGAAAATATTAAGCAAGACGCCGATATTAAGGAGCGATTCGAACGTGATCCAAATCGTTATTCCGGCGGCGAGCAATTTCCCGAAATTATCCGGCGCGTTGACTGAAATTTGATAACCGCGCCAGAGGACGATCAGGTATAGCCCGAGAACGACCAAGCCCCCGATAACGCCCGTTTCTTCCAAGATGACGACGTAGATACTGTCGGTCCAGGGGACGGGAAGTCCGGTCATTTTCCCGATCCCTTTCCCGACGCCGGTTCCGAACCAACCGCCGTTGATAATCGATTTCAGGACGCGCTGGATATGATACGACGCTTCGGCGGGGTTGAAGAAGCCGGAAAGATATTCGTCGAAACGGATGCGAACCTTATCGAAGAAAAAGTAAGCGACGATCGATACGAACGCGCCGATAACGAGGATGATGACGATCATGCTGCCTCTCCCGCCGGCGATAAAATACATCAGCGCGGAGAGGACGAGGATCGAAATCGCGGCGCTGAAATCCGGCTGGAGCAGGACCAAAACAGCGCAAATGGCCGGAAAAAGCATCGCTTGCAGCGAACGGATCGCGCTCATCTCCGAATTTTCCGCCTGTTTCGCGTACATCGCCGCGAGATAGATAATTACCGCGAGCTTGGCGAGTTCCGACGGCTGGACCGAGCCGCCGAAGAAGGTCCGCGTTACGCCTTCAGCGGCGGGGAGCAATAAGATGATAATCAGCAGCATGAGGGTCGCGATCGCGATTGTCGGCGTCAGGCTGCGGAGCCATCGATACGGAAAAACGAATGCCGCCGCCAGTAACCCGACGACTCCGAAGAGGAGCCATCGCGCCTGTTTCATGACCATATAAGTGGCGCTGTCGAAGGCCTGGATCGAGAACGACCAGCTGGCGGAATAGACGAAAACCAACCCGATCAGAACGAGGACCGCGGTGACGATTACCAACGGTATATCGATCAGCAGCTGCGTTGAGACGCGGATTTTCTTCCGATTCAGGAATTGGAGATTCGCGAACGGACCCATGAGCGGAATTCGTTCCCCCTTTCTTCGAAATCTTTATACGCGTCGTAGCTCGTCCCGCCGGGCGAAAGGATAACGATATCGCCGGAGACAGCGATATCTTTCGCGATTTCCAGCGCGTCGGTCAGTTTTTCGCAGCGGCGCAGGATCAGCCGTCCGTTATTCGCGGGCGATTTTTCGAGCACGGCGGCGATCATCGTTCCGGCTTCCCCGAAACAGATCGCGGCTTTGGCTTTCCGGTTGACCAGCGCGGCGAGATCTTCCCACGGCAGTTTTTTATCGCGTCCGCCTAACAGGACGATCGCAGGCTCGTCGAAAGCGCGCAGCGCTGCGATGGTCCGTTCCGGAGCAGTCGCGATCGAATCGTTGATATATCGTACGTTATCGATCGTTGCGACGAGTTCGAGCCGGTTGGGGACGCCGCCGAAGCCGGCGACGCCGGCGCGAATCGCGGCCGCGTTAAACCCCGCGCTGAGCGCGATCGCCGCCGCCGCCATGACGTTCGACAGGTTATGGCGTCCCGGCAGCGCGATTTCGCCGACCGGAAGAAGTTCTTCGCGTTTTCCGTTTCTCAGCGCGTAAACGGCAAATTCGTCAGCGCTTACGCAGATTTTCTCATCGCCGAACGGGGGCGCGAATCCGAACGTGGCTAATTTGCCGCGGACGCCGGCTTTCAAAGCCGCGCTGTTCGCGTCGTCCCGGCTCAGGACGGCCCAATCGTCCGCCGATTGGAAATTTAAAATGTTGCGCTTGGCGCGGATATAGTCGTCCATCGTACCGTGGCGGTCGAGGTGGTTCGGCGTAATATTCAAGACGACGGCGACGCGTGGGCTGACCGTGACTAAATCGAGCTGGAACGACGACAGTTCAAGAATGACGCAATCTTCCGGCCGGATCGAATCGGAGAGCGTAATCAGCGGCGTTCCGATGTTCCCGCCGATGAAAACGCTGCTGCCGGCCGCGGATTCCGCTTCCCGGCGCGGCTGAGCGGCTTGAGCGATTCGGCCGACGAGCGTCGTCGTCGTCGTTTTTCCGGCCGATCCTGTGATGCCGATGACGGAGGCGCCGACTTCGCGCATGAATATTTCGGTATCGTTGATCAGCGGGATTCCGCGTTTGCGCGCTTCGTTCAGGAACGGCTGACGAAGATCAGCTCCGCCGCTGACGCAGATAAAATCGGCCTGATCCAACAGCGTGAACGGGTGACCGCCGGTAACCCAGCGCAGCGGGAGCGTTTTCAGCGCTTCAACCGCGTCGGCTAAGGACTCAAGCGGCGCGCGGTCGGTTATCGTCACGTTTGCCTGACGGGAAACCATGAATCGCGCCGCGGCCTGTCCCTGGCGGGCGGCGCCGACGATGATTATATTTTTCCCTTCCCAGCGATTGACGTTCGTTTTCATGCGTTCGTTTCCTGCTCCCGTTCGATTCAGACCATCGCGATCGCGACGCCGAATAAGACGAATAGAATGTTGATGAGCCAGAAGCGCTGAACAATTTGGACTTCGCTCCAGCCCAGTTTCATGAAATGATGATGAAGGGGGGCCATAAGGAAGAACCGATTCCCCCCGGATAATTTAAAATACCCGATCTGGATAATATCCGATAACGTTTCCGCCATCGGGATGATCGTAATCAGCGGCAGTACGAGCAGGTGCCCCGTGATCAGCGCGATTACGGCCAGCGCGGCCCCGAGAGAAAGCGATCCGCAGTCGCCCATGAACAGCTGCGCCGGATGAACGTTGTACCAAAGGAACGCCAGCAGCGCGCCGACAATAATGAAACAGAAACGGCCGATGAATGTCTGCCCGACCATGAGGGCGATTACCCCGTAGCCGGCGAAGGCGGTCGCGGCGATCATTCCGGCCAGTCCGTCCATGCCGTCGGTCAGGTTAATCGCGTTCGTCTCTGCGACGATAATCAGGACCGCGATCGGGATGAAAAAGAAGCCGAGTTCGATCGGTTCCGGATTCCCCGGCCAGTAGAAATGAGAGATTCCTAAGCGGTACTTAATCAGCCAGGCTAAAAAGACGGCGAAAATAATTTGGAGGACGAATTTATCGCGCGCGCGCAGGCCCTTCCCTTCGCGCCGCCGATCCATTCCCATCCAGTCGTCGATTCCGCCGAGAACGCCGAAGAGGATCAGCGCGACCATCGGGATAACGAACGACTGCCCAATAATATTGACGCCGATAATAGAAACGGCGTTGAGCATGACGGTAACTAAGATCGTCGGAATGATAAACATGACGCCGCCCATCGTCGGCGTACCGCGTTTCCCGTACTGTTCCTCCGGCCCCTCGACGCGGACGATTTTTCCCAATTTGAATCGGTAGAGAAATTGGATAAACGGGTCTCCCCAGATGACCGTCATCAGGAAGCCGAGGATGGATAGCGTGATGGTTGAGGACGGGTTATTCATGTCTTATTTGCTCTCCATGGTTTCGACGATATATTCCATCTGCATTCCGCGCGAGCCTTTAATCAGGACGGTTTCGCCTTTCGCGAATCGGCGCAGTTTTACGTATTCGATCGTTTCGGCGACGCTCCCGAACCATTTGACGCGCGTCTGCTCCATGCCCGATTTGAGCGCGGCATAGACGATTTCTTTCGCTTTCGGTCCGACGGCGACCAACTCGTCGCAGCAGCCGGCGGCATGCTGCCCGACGCTGCGGTGTCCCTGGTTTTCGTACTGGCCCAATTCGCGCATCTCACCTAAGATCGCGATTTTCTTTCCGTCCAACTCGCGCAGCAGGTTCAGCGCGGCGATGACGGATTCGGGCGAAGCGTTGTACGTGTCGTCGATGATCATCGCGCCGTTGGGCGTGTACATAACCGCCATGCGCAGGTTCGATTGCCCGTTATTCAACCCCATGAAAATATCCTGCCATTTCATGTTCAGCGCGCGCCCGACGGCGATCGCGCGCAGCGCGGTATGAACGGAGTGGCGTCCGATGAGCGGAACGCTGACGCGGAATTGTTCTTCGCCGCTATGAAGCAGGAAGCGGATCCCGTCCAACCCGAAACTTTCGATTTCGTTCGCCCAAAGATCGGCTTCGGCGTTCAGACCGTAGGTCAAAACGGGGGCTTTCGATTTTTCTTTCATCGGCAGCACGTAAGGATCGTCATAATTCAAGATCGCGATTCCGTCGGGCGGAAGCTCGGCGACGAGTTCGCTTTTTCCGCTCGCGATCACTTCGATCGAGCCCGCCCGTTCGGCGTGAACCGTTCCGACGTTGGTCACGACGCCGATTTTCGGTTTGGCAATATCGCACAGCAGCTTAATCTCTCCCGGAACGTAGAAACCCATTTCCAGGATCGCAGCCTGATGACCCAACCCGGCGCGCAGCAGCGTCAGCGGCAGTCCGATTTCGTTGTTCAGGTTTCCGCTGTTTTTGAGCGTGAGGAAAGCGCGTGAAACGACTTCGTAAACGAGTTCTTTCGTCGTCGATTTCCCGACCGTTCCGGTGATCCCGACGACGGTCAGCGCGAGCTGATCCCGGTGATAGGCGGAAATTTTTTGAAGCGCGGCGACCGGATCGTCGACCAGGATGCAGAAAGGCGCGCGCGGGAACGGATTGGGGACCGGCGTTTCGCGGTCCGCCGCCGCCCGCAAATCGATTTCCCGCGTTCCGGGGATGGAACGGCTGACGAGCGCGGCTTGCGCGCCTTTTCGGAAAGCTTCGTTGACATATTGGTGCCCGTCGGTATTTTCACCGTTCAGCGCGACGAAAAGCGTCCCGTTGATCAGCTGACGGCTGTCGATAACGGCTTCGCTGAAAAGGAGATCGTTTGAAGTCAATTCAACGCCGGCGATCGCCATGAAGATTTCGCTGAGTGAAAACATGATCCGTTCCTTTCCTTTTTAATATGGCTGCGTCCAAGCGTAAAATGCGAAGTCGTTCGCGTACTGGCGGTCGTACGGGATGCGCAGGTAGGGCATTACTTCGTTCATGAGGTCGGCGAAAAGCGGCGCGGCCACTTCGGACCCCCAGATATTTCCGGTCGGCTCCTGGAGCCAAGTATAAGCGACGAATTTCGGATCTTCGGACGGCCCCCAACCGACGAACGAGGCGTTCGTTTTATCGGTTACGTAACCTAAGCCTTCGATCGCGATTTCGCCGGTGCCCGTTTTCCCGGCGATATGCATTCCGGGAACCATCGCTTTTTCGGCTTCGCCTTCAAGCGAGTTGGTCAGGATTTCGGTGACGAGACGCGCCGTTTCAGCGCTGATCGGTTGGCCGACGGCTTTCGGATCAAAGACTTCGGTATGGTCTTCATATTCGATCGCCTTGACGATATGCGGCTGCATCATAACGCCGTCGTTGGCGATCGCGCCGATCGCTTTGACCATCTGGATCGGCGTCGTCATCAGGCCTTGACCGAAGGAATGATTCGGAAGCGACAGGTTCGTCCATCCGATATCGCCCGGCTCGACATACGGGTAGTATTCCTCGTTTGCGAGTTCGATTCCGGTCGGGCGGTCGAGATGGAACGCGCGGAGATATTCGTAGAAGCGCGTTTTCCCGACTTCCGTTGCGATCCAGGACATGCATGTGTTGAGCGAATGCGCCATACAGCCGGTAATAGATTGCGGGCCGGAGGCGATCCGGTTCCAGTTGTAAATCGTTTGCCCGTCGACGTCGAACGTCCCGATGTCGTTGTATACGTCGTTCGGCTTGATCGCGCCGCTGTCCAGCCCGATCGAAAGCGTGAAAACCTTGAAGACGGATCCGACTTCGTACGGCTGCATGACGGCCGGATTGAAGCGGTTGTCGCGCGTGAAAACGGTCGATGATTCGGAATAGTTATTCAGGTTGATTCGCGGGAAAGTCGCCATCGCCTGAATCTCTCCCGTTTCAGGATCCATGATAATAATCGTTCCGGATTTAGCGCGCTGGTGCGTAACGGCGGCTTCGATCTGGGCTTCGGCGATCGATTGGATCTTGCGGTCGATCGTCAGGTGAATCGAGGCGTTTGCCGGAAGGTAGGGTAAGACCTCCGGGATATTCGGATCGAGCGCGAATTTTTTATGAATTGTTTCGGCCGATAAAATATCGTCGAAATAGCTTTCGATCCCGTACGCCGCTCCGGCGGAGGGGTTCAGGAACGGAAAGAAGCCGATGATATTCGACGCCAGCGAACCGTTCGGATAATAGCGGTAGACGTTCGGGATATAGCTGACGGCGTTCAGGTTTTTCTGAATCTCGGACTTCGTCCGAAGCGAGGTCGTTTTCCGTTCGGCTAAGAAGGCTTTGCGCTGATCGATTTGATCGATTTGCTGCCGCGAGGCGAAATTTTTAATCGGGACGGAAACGGCGCGCTTCTCAACGTAAGGGATTTCCGCGAACTTACGGATCGTTTCTTCGTCGATGCCTAAAATCGGCGCCAGATATTCGGCGATAAATTCGCCGTTCCCGTTTGAGAGGTTCAAGTCGAGGAGAACGGTGTAGGCGATCGTGTTCCCGGCTAATAGGTACCCGGAACGGTCGTAAATATTGCCGCGTTCCGTGTTGACGGAGAGCGTCGTATATTCGGTTTCCTGACGGATCTTGTCGGTCAGCGTTAATACGGCGGCGTTTGTCTGGAGCGAAAGCATATGGAACACGATCACGAAGACAACGGCCGCGACGGCGCCGATACAGATCAGGAAATTTTTCCGAAAGTTTATCATTCCTGCCCCCTTTTATAAGGCGATTGGATCAGCCGCTGGCGCAGGAAATATTGCAGGCTGATCGTATATTCGGGACGGAGCGGCGAAGCCGGCGGCGTTGAAGGATAAAACAGATCGGCGCCGCTGAAACGGGCGTGCGGATCGTATCCGTTAAGCGGAATATAAACGTACGTCGCGTCGTCATAGAAATCGATATCGACGTATCCGGACTGTTCCGCGCGGCGGCGCATCGCGTCGAACGATGTCAGCGCGCCGGTTCGCGTCTGGTATTCGGCGATCTGGCGCATCAGGTCGTTACGCTTTGCGTGCGCTTCCTGGATATTCAAGCGGACTTCGGATAATTTCGCCGAATAGGTCAGATAAATCAGCGCAACGACGAACGCGCAGATTAACGCGATGCTGACGCGGATCAGGCTTTGGATCTGTTTTTTCCATGGCGGCGTGCGGTAGGCTTGCTGCTGCGTCATTTCGCGCCTCCGTTCAGTTTTTCGGCGACGCGAATCTTCGCGCTGCGGCTGCGGACGTTTTCGGCGATCTCGCCGGCCGCGGCGCTGAGCGAACTCAGCTTGACGCGCTTGAGCGTCGCGGCATGGCCGCAGGAGCAGATCATTTGCCGCGGCGGACAGAGGCAGCCGCTGCTTTCGCGCCGGAAAAAATCTTTGACGATTCGGTCTTCGAGCGAATGGAACGTCAGGATGACAAAGCGTCCGCCCGGTTTGAGCAATCGTGTTATAACGGTCAGCGCGCGTTCGACGGTTTCGAGCTCGCGGTTTACGGCGATACGCAGCGCCTGGAAGGTTTTGGTCGCCGGGTGATGTCCTGATTTCGGGGCGCGGGGAACGGCGCGCGCGACGCAATCAGCCAGCTGCGTCGTGGTCGTAAACGGATTCGTTTCCTGTTCGCGGACAATCGCGGCGGCGATACGCCTTGAAGCGCGTTCTTCGCCATATTTCCAGATCAGGTCCGCGAGTTCGTCTTCGGCGGCGTTTGCGATCAGTTCGGCCGCGCTCGGCGCTGCGCTGTCGCGATTGAAGCGCATGTCAAGCGGCCCTTCCTTTAAAAAGGAGAATCCGCGCTCGGCGTTATCGAGCTGCATGGAAGAAACGCCGAGATCGAGGAGCGCGCCGTCCAAGCTTTCCGCTTCGAGATAGCGGTCGGCCTCCGCGTAAGAGTCATGAATAATTTTTACGCGCGAACCGAAAGGGGCTAACCGTTCGGAGGCGATCGCGATCGCGATCGGATCGAGATCGCACGCGGCGACCGTTCCGTTCGGAGCCGTTTGCCTGAGGATCGCTTCGCTGTGGCCGCCGGCGCCGAGCGTCCCGTCCATGCAGGCAGAGCCGGGTTTCAGCGCTAAAGCGCCGACGACTTCCGGCAGCATAACGGGAATATGCGGATGAGCTGGTTTCATTCGATGCGATCCTCCTTTCTGCGATGATATTAGAACGTCTGACGGTCGAAAAGTTGGGCGAATTGGGCGTTCGTCGCTTCATCCTCGAAGGTTTCTTCTTCGGCCTGACGCCAGCCTTCGGCGGTCCAGATTTCGATATATTCGTCCGATCCGGCGAAAATGATCTTATCGCCGTCGCCGAATTGGAATTCGTCGCGCAAATAATTCGGAATCAGGAATCGTCCGTTGGCGTCGAATTCAACGAATTCCGCTTTGTTGAAAATTCGGCGGCGGAATTTCCGGGCGATCGGGTCGGCGAAGGGGAACTTGCTGAGTTCTTTCGCTAACTGCTCGAAGTATTCGATCGGATAGATGACGAGGTTTTTATCGATGCCGACGGTAATATACGCGCCGCGCGCCAGCTCAGCGCGGTAGCGCGCCGGCAGCGAAGTGCGTCCTTTTTTGTCGATCGTGTGCTCGTGAACCCCGGTGAACATCCGTTCCAAACCCTCATTTAAACACAGCAAGCCGGTTGCCCAGCTGCTTTTTCGGAAGCGGAAGGTTTTCAGGGATTATCCGAGCTTTCCTTCCACTTTATGGGAATTTATCCCACTTACTTCCAATATTATACAGTTTTGGCGCGCTTATTGCAAACTTATCGTTGGATAAAAGACCGCGGTTTACGGCTCGATTTCCTCGGGAGCGGGCGGGATTTTTTCTTTTAAAGCGTCTTTTTTGTCTCAATCTTAAAATTTTCCGGATTGGTTAGTCTCGCGGGTTTCTTTAAGATTGCGCCGAAAACAGCGCTTTCTGCCGAATAAGTCAATGTAATTCGACACATTAATCGCTTTTGGGTTATAATTCCGCCGCGCCGTTCATGCCGGATCCGGGACAGGAAGCGTGCGTATTCAGCGATTCGCTTAAACTGAGCGTCATATTTGTTGCTTTAGTCTCCAAAATATGTTAAAATTCCAGTTAGAAATTGTGAGTTTCCGTTGGAAAATTGACAATTGGAAGTGGGGGAGGCCCCGCTTCTATTTTTATTTGACGTTAGGTTTGATTGGGAGATTTTGTTGTAATGAGGACTGATTTTTTCCTTGCATTTAACGAGATGGTTGAAGAAAAGCAGCTTTCCCGTGAAGTTGTCATCAAGGCGTTGGAATCCGCGATGGTCTCGGCTTACCGGAAAGCGGTTACGGCTTCCGCTGCGCAGCACGTCGAAGCGGTCTTGAATCTCGAAGAGGGAAAATTTTCGATTTACGCCGAGAAGGAAGTCGTTGATTCCGTCGTCGACGATCGGACCGAAGTATCGTTAGAAACCGCGCGGCAGTTTAACCCGGACGCGGTTTACGGCGATTTAGTCGTCGTCGAGAGCACGCCTGAGGATTTCGGCAGGATCGCGGCTCAAACGGCTCGTCAGGTCATTCAGCAGCGGCTGCGCGACGCCGAACGGGCCGAACAAATCGGTTACTTCGAAAAGAAGATCGGGGAGATCGTTTCCGGCGTCGTTCAATCGATCAATCGGGACGGATATACGATCGGGCTGGATAAAAAGGCGGAAGGAACGCTGCTGAAGAAGGACGTGATTCATGACGAAGAGCGTTCGATTCAGCTTCACAAGCATATCCGCGCGATTATTACGGAAGTTAAGGATACGCCGCGCGGGCCGCAGATTCTCCTTTCGCGTGTCGACCGGAAATTCCTGTACCGGCTTCTTGAAATTGACGTCCCTGAAATTTTTCATGGGATCGTCGAGGTGCGTTCGATTGCGCGCGAACCGGGCGCGCGCGCGAAAATTGCCGTCTCCGCGACTCAGCCGGGGATCGACCCTGTCGGCGCGTGCGTCGGGATGCAGGGGAAGCGTATCCAGCCGATCGTCAAAGAACTTTGCGGCGAGAAGATCGATGTGATCGAATGGAACCCCGATCCGGCGGTTTTTATCGCCAAGGCGATTTCTCCCGCGAAAGTTATCGGCGTTTACCTGAGCGGCGGAAAGAATACGACGGTTGTCGTTCCCGACGACCAGCTGTCGCTGGCGATTGGGAAAGACGGTCAAAACGCGCGTTTGGCCGCAAAGCTGACGAACTGGCGGATTGATATCAAGAGCGTTACCGAAGCCGCGAACGATATTCTGACGGCGTATGACGCGAAAGAAGACTATACGGTTCCCGATCCGGAGCAGGATCAGCGCGTCGTCATGCTTTCCTGGGAAAATTTCTTCGTTGAAGGGAAAGAAACGCCGGACGAAATTCGCGCGATCGTGACGAAGAAGACGGACGGTTATCCGCTGACGTTTGAGGAAAGCGAAAAGCTGAACCGGTTCGTCGACCGCGTCGAAAAAGCGAAAACCGCCGGATTTAACGAAAGTACGGTACGTGAAACGGTTCGCAGGCTGTATCAGGCCGCTATCCCGTCGGAAGAATTGTTGGCGATGTCGGTCGGAGAAGTAGGCTTGCCGAACTTCGTCGTCTCCGTATTGCGGTACAATGGGTTTAAGACGGTCGACGATCTATACAAGAGCGTCAAGGTTGATCCGGAAGAAATCTTCCGGCTTCAGGGAACGACGCCGAGCGTTATGGACGATATCGCGTCGCTCGTCCGCTTAGTCGAGGACCGGCGTTCGGCGGAAGCGAATCCGGAGCCCGAAGCGCGGCCTGAAGCGGAGATCGAGACGGCGTCCGAAACGGACGATTCGGCGGCTGATGAGCGCTTGGAAGAAGCGGATCGGGTCTTGGAGAGCGCGGCGGCGGAAGCGGCTGAAAGCGACGATAAAATAACGGATAGCCCGGCGGCGGAAGAAACTCCGACGGAGGAAACCGAAGCGGAAGAAGAAGTTTCGTTCGACGATTTATTCAAGCTCATTCCGGTCGTTTCGGATATTGATTACGGCGATGATTTCGCCGATCCTTCCGCCGAATCGGATCGGAAAAAGAAGAAGAAAGGGCGGAAGAAGAATACCGAGATCGAATACGACCCGGACAGCGATTCGACCGTCGTTCGCAAGAAACACCGCCGCGGCGATGAGGATTGGGGTTGGTAAATGACCGCGACGAAAGGTTCCCGTCCGAAAGGACCGCGCCCGAAGCATGTTCCGCAGCGGACTTGCGTCGGCTGCCGTCAGGTTTTAGCCAAACGGGAGCTGATCCGGATCGTTCGGACGGATACCGGAATTCAGCTTGACCGGACCGGAAAGATACCCGGGCGTGGAGCGTATTTGCATGATCAACGAAGTTGTTGGGAAAAGGCGATTCAGCGCGGCGCGTTAGCGCGCAATTTGAAGATTGAATTGACGGATGCCGATCGGGATAATTTGGCTTGTTGGATAACGGAACTTCCGCCGGAAAACGATTCGCCCGAGCCGGCATAGCGCGCAGGCCGCCTTTATTTATGAGGAAAAACACGGAAAGAGAGAGACGAATATGACGCAAGATTTGAAGAAAATAAAAATACCTTATACCATCTCGGTTCGTGATTTAGCTTCCTTGCTTCAGGCGAACAGTATTCAGGTGATGAAGATCCTGATGATGAACGGCGTCATGGCGAATATCAATCAAACGGTTGATTTCGATACGGCGGCGATCGTCGCCAACGAGTTAGGTTTTGAAGCGGTTCCGCCGACGGTCGAAGCGGAAACGAAAGAAGAAAACGTTGGGGATATTCCGCTCTGGCGTCAGCTCATTAATCGGGAAGATCCGAAAGCGTTGATTCAGCGGCCGCCGGTCGTGACGATTCTTGGCCATGTCGATCATGGAAAGACGTCGCTTCTGGACGCGATTCGCCATACCGACGTCGCGGTCGGCGAGGCCGGCGGTATCACGCAGCACATCGGCGCGTATCAAATTGAAGCCAGTAAAAAGCTGATTACGTTTTTAGATACGCCGGGGCACGCGGCGTTCAGCGCCATGCGCGCGCGCGGCGCCCAAGGCGCCGATATCGTGATTCTGGTCGTTGCGGCGAACGACGGGGTCATGCCGCAGACGAAGGAAGCGATCGCTCACGCGAAAGCGGCGCAGGTTCCGATTATCGTCGCGCTGAATAAAATCGACCGTTCCGACGCGAATCCCGAATTGGTCAAGAAACAGCTTTCCGATCAGGGACTGGTCCCGGACGATTGGGACGGCGATACGCTTGTCGTTCCCGTTTCCGCGAAACAGAAGATGGGGATCGAGGATCTGCTCGAAGCGATTCTGGTTACGGCTGAAGACATGGATATTTTCGCGAATCCGAAGGGAAAAGTTTTCGGTACGGTTATCGAGGCGTCGGTCGATCCGAAGAAGGGCGTTATGGCGACGCTCCTCGTACAGAACGGAACGTTGAAAATGGGCGACGTCGTTTTGGCGGGAAAATCGATGGGCCGGATTAAGGCCATGTTCGATTATCGCGGAAAGAAGCTTCAGAAGGCCGCTCCGTCGACGCCGGTTCAGATCATGGGATTAACGGAAGTTCCGGCGGCCGGCGACGTTTTCCAGACGTACGCGACCGAAAAAGAGGCGCGCGCTGTGATCGCGGCGGCGAAAGCCGACGCCGCGCTGAACGCGGCTCAGCCGAAAGCGACGCTGGAAGAACTTTTCGCGCGTTTCCGCGCCGGCGAGGCGAAGGAGCTTTGCTTAGTTATTAAGACGGACGTCCACGGTTCGCTCGAACCGATTGTCAGCTCGCTGGAAGAGATGAATAAAGAAGGCGAGATCAAGATTAACATCTTGCATTCTGAAGCCGGAAATATCAGCGAAAACGATATCATGCTGGCGGCGGCGTCCCACGGAATCGTCCTCGGCTTCAACGTTCAGGCCGATCCGGCGACGCGCAAGCGGGCCGAAAACGAGGGCGTTTCAATCCGAATCTACAATATTATTTACCGCCTGATGGAAGACGTTGAAAAAGCGGTGAAGGGAATGCTTGAACCGGAGTTTATCGAGAACGTCAGCGGACGCGCCGAAGTATTGATGACGTTCAATATTTCGAAAGTCGGGACGATCGCCGGTTCGCGCGTTAAGGAAGGCGAAATCCGCCGCGGACTCAAGGCGAACGTTATCCGCAACGGAGAAAAAATCTATACCGGCGAAATTACTTCGCTGCGCCATGAAAAAGACGACGTCAAAGAAGTCAAGAACGGCTTGGACTGCGGAATCGGAATTAAAGGGTTCGAAGATTTCAAGGCGGGCGATATCATCGAAGCGTTCGTTCTAACGCGCTTCGGTTCCTAAAGCCGCGTTGCCGTTGAGAGGAGAGGCGCATGGCTTCAGCAATTCGAATACGAAAAATTGAAGAGCGGATCCGCGACGAATTGGCGGAACTGTTCCTGTACGATCTGGAGGATCCGCGTTTGATCGGGGTCATGGCGACCGACGTTAAAGTTGACCGCGAACTCGAGTACGCGTCGATCTACGTCTCGGCGATCGAGGGGTCGGAACGCAGCGCGGAAGTTTTAGAAGCGTTGAAGTCGGCCTCCGGCTATATTCGCCGCGCGCTGGCGCAGTCGGTCGAACTTCGTTCGTTTCCGCGGCTGCGTTTTTACTGGGACCCGACCCCGGAGAACGCCGCCCGCTTGGAAGTTCTTTTTCACGAACTCGAAAAAGAACGGTTGGCGCGGAACGAAGATCCCGTTTCTGCGGACGATTCGGACGTGAATGTTGAAAAGTAAACGAAAGCCGAATATGTCAAGGATGCGCGCTGCCGCGGCCTTGAATGATCAGAACGCCCGGAATCGCCGATCTTTCGGGCGTTTCCGAATTTAATCGGTTTCTTTCAGGATGGGATGGTTGGAGTGACGAACGTAAATTCTCGCGATCTATTGACGCAAATCGGCGCGGAGATCCGAAACGCACGGGAAATTGCGATTTTTTCGCATATTCGTCCGGACGGCGACACGCTCGGATCGTTATTCGGTTTGGCTCAGGCTTTAATCAACGCCGGAAAATCGGTCCAATTAATTTGCAGCGATCCGCTGCCCAAAGACGGATGGTTCTCGAATTCCGGCAGCGACCTTCCCGCCCGCGTTCGGACGGCGCCGGAGCGGTTTGACTTATCGATCTGCGTCGATATCAGTTCGATCGAGCGCGCCGGAAATTATTTTATCGAAAACGCAGGCGTAACGCCGGATATCGTGATCGATCATCACTATTCGAACCCCGGCTTCGGAAAGCTGAATTATATCGACGCGGAAGCGGCGTCGAACTGCGAGATTTTGACGGAGATTATGCCCTTGATCGGTCTGACGATCGATCCGGTCGGCGCGAATTTCCTTCTGTCGGGGATTCTGACCGATACGCAGGGGTTCAGCACCTCGAACGTGTCGGCGAAAACGCTGCGTCTCGCGGCGGATCTGGTCGATCTTGGCGGCGGTTTGTACCGGCTTTTTTCGGACGTAATCAAGGCCCATTCGCTTGAAGCGAACGGAATTTGGGAAATCGGGCTGCGGAACGCGGTCGTCGATTTGCCGCTGATCTGGACCGTCATCCGGCAGTCTGAGCGCGAAAAAACGAAATACGCAGATTCGGACGACGCGAACGTGATCAATCGGCTGGTATCGTCAAACGGGGTTAAGGTCGCGATCGTCTTCATGGAATCGGCGGACGGAAAGCGGACGAAGGTGTCGCTGCGCGGGAAACCGGGTTATAACGTCGCCGCGGTCGCGGAATCGTTCGGCGGCGGCGGTCATCTGGCGGCGGCGGGCGCGGATATCGGAATGGCGCTGAACGAAACGGTAGAAGCCGTCGTGGCGGCGGCGAGGGCGATGATCGCGGAAGCGTCGCGCTGAGCGGCGGACCGGCCGGTTTTTCGCGAATACATGGTAAACTAATCTCGCTTTGATAAAAAACTTTCGTTTGGGATTTTACGGACGAAACGAGAGTTTCAGCAGCGGAAGAATGGATTATTTTGAACGAAGAGAGCAAGAAATATAAAAACACGATTTCAGGCGTCCTGGTCGTCGATAAACCGCCGGGTATGACGTCGCACGATGTTGTTCAGGTCGTCCGGCGCGGTACGGGTATCCGCCGTATCGGACATATCGGGACGCTTGATCCGCGAGCGTCCGGCGTTTTAGTCCTGCTCGTCGGACCCGCGGTCCGGCTCAGCGAATACCTCGTAACCGATACGAAGCGTTACGAGGCGCAGATCACGTTCGGTGCCGTTTCCGACACTTTCGACGCGGACGGAACCGTTACGACGACCGGCGTTGAACCGGTCATCGACGAGGAAACGGTCGAGGCCGCGATCCGAAAATTTACCGGCGAGATCGTTCAGCGCCCTCCGAATTATTCCGCGCTGAAAATCAAGGGGAAAAAAGCGTACGAACGGGCGCGCGCCGGAGAAGCGTTCGAGATTCCGGAGCGGAAAGTTACGGTCTATTCGTTTGATCTGGTCGAATTTGATCCGCCCGATATATCGGTAGAGGTGTATTGTTCTTCGGGGACGTATATCCGCTCGTTGGCGCATGATCTCGGCGCGGCGTTGGGCTGCGGCGCGTATTTAAGCGAGCTGCGGCGGACGAAGAGCGGGCGCTTTTCGCTTCGCCAGGCGGCGACGCTCGAAGAATTGAAAGCCAGCTTCGATAACGGCGATTGGTACCATTTCCTGATCCCGGCGATCGAAGCCTTAGACGATTTTCCGGAAGTTATCCTGGATATCGAAACGGAGAACGACGTCCGTTCGGGGAAACGAATCCCAGCGGGAGACGCGGAACCGCCTGAATCCGGGCTGGCGAAGGGCGTTTCGCTTCAGGGCGAACTCGTCGCGATCTTAGCGTACGACGCGGCGTCGAACGATTGGAAACCGAAAAAAGTATTTATCAATTGACCTGCGTTTCGGAGTATTGACGATGGAATGGTTGACTTCTTTTTCTCCTGCCGGGCTTTCCGGGATAAGTCGGCGCGGATCGGTCGTCGCGATCGGTTCGTACGACGGTCTTCATGTCGGACACCGTTCCATTCTGAATCCGATGATCGCTCAGGCGCGCGCGTCCGGTCGGACCGCGGTACTGGTTTCGTTCGATCCGGTTCCGGCGGTCTTTTTCGGACGGCTGCCGGAGGATTCGATGATATTGCTTCCGGAAGAGCGCGCCGAAATCGCGGCGGCGCTGGGGATCGACGTCCTGATTACGCTGCCGTTTACGGCGGCGTTGGCGCGTCAATCGGCGGAATCGTTTATTTCCGAACTGACGGCGGCGGTAACGATGCGCGAGCTTTGGGTCGGGTCCGGTTTTTCGCTGGGGCATGAACGTACGGGCAGCGCGGCGGCGCTGCGCTCAATTTCGGAGCGTTACGGTTACGCGATGAATATTACGGCGCGGATCCGTTTAGCGGACGGCGAGATTTCGTCGTCGCGAATCCGGGCCCATCTGTCCGACGGAGAGGTCTCCATGGCGCGGGCATTGCTGACATATCCGTTTTTTATCGGCGGCCGGATTGAGCCGGGAGCGCAGTTGGGAACGAAGATCGGAATCCCGACTTTGAACCTTCAATACGCGCAGCGGAAAATACGCCTCGCGCATGGCGTTTACGTGACGCGGACGCGTTTGGACGGCGAAACGTACGATTCGGTGACTTCGATCGGCGTCCGTCCGACGTTTTATTCGGATAGCGGCGTTGTCATCGAGACGTATCTCCTCGATCGGACGGTCGAAGCGTACGGGAAAGAAGCTCGGATCGATTTTTACGAGTTTATCCGTCCGGAAGAAAAATTCTCCGGAAGCGCGGAGCTCGTCGCCCAGATTAACCGCGATATTTCTTTCGCTCGCGGTTACTTAGCCGAACTTCCGCCCCCGATTCATTTAGCGTTGATGAACGATCTTCCGTACCAGTCCAAATAATCCGGGAGCCGGGTCCGCCAATAGTCTTGCGTATGATCGCCCGTTTGAATTGAAAATTCAAACGGGATATTTTCTTTTGTCAGCAGTTCGACCATGGACTGGCTTTTGGCGAAGTAGGGGTCTTCCGCGCCGATATCAAAAAAGACGCCAAGCGGTTCGCCGGCCTCTTTCGCGGCGTCGGCGAGTCGATGGAATTCGGCGTCGTAAAACGGCGCGCCCGGAATCGAATAAAGCCCGAGATAACGAAAATATTCCGGACGGCGAAAGGCGACGTCGGCCGCCCAGAGCGCGCCGCGGGAAATACCGCTGACCGCGCGGCGCTCGCGCTTTCCTCCGGCGTTAAAATTCCGTTCAATAAACGGCAGGATCCGCTCAAGGATCAGCCGGTCAAAATCAGACGCGCGCAGATCGATCAGATTGTCGATTTCGCGGACGGCGATAATTAAATACGGCTCGGCCCGATCGATCTTCGCGTAGTTGTTCAGGGCGTCCTGCAACCCGAGGTCGTCCCACGTGCTTAAATCCATGTTATGGCCGTGAAGCAGGATCAGCAGCGGGTACGGTTCGTCGCGATCTGAATCGTACCCGGGCGGCAGGTAAACGGCGAACTCGGCCGCGCGGGGGAGCGTCGGCGCTTCGAGCCGGAATTCGAGCCGCTCGCCGTCGGAAGCAGGATCGGGCCGGGCCGACGCGCGGATCGAAAGCGAGAGGAAAATAACGATCCAATTTAAGAGACGCAGCGTTTTAGCGGAGCTACGCGGTTTTTTTATCATGCGGGCTTAATTATACTTAAAATAGCGGCGCGGCGATTAACTTGTCGCGTTTCCCGCGCGCGCCGCCGGCTTTCGAAATGGTATACTAACGAAAAAGACGAATAGGAAGAATCGTGAGCGAGAATGGAACTGTAAAATTTGACGCGGAAAGGACGCCGGGCGCTTCCGAAACGGAAGAAGGCCCGCGGCTGACGTTTCCCTGCGAGATGCCGATGAAAATTATCGGCGAGAATTCGGCTGCGATGGTCGCGGACGTTTTGAAAGCGTTCCGCGATCAGGGCATTTCGGTCGGCGAAGCGGATTTGAAAAAAATTCCCAGCCGGAAAGGGACGTATTGTTCCCTGAATTATACGTTTACCGCGCAATCGCGCGAACAGGTGGACGCGATTTATATCGCGTTAACCGCCAATCCGCTTATTAAGTGGGTTATTTAGATTCATATCGGAGGATTTTTGAAGAAAGGTTTCGACCTCTCCCGACGAAATTTTTTGAAAACAGGCGCGGTCGCCGTCGGAACGGCGGCGTTCCTGTCGACGGTGAACCTGAACCCATCGTTCGCCGCCGCGTCTCAGACAGGAACCGCCGGAAAACAGGCTCGGGTATCGATCCCGAGCCTCAGCGTCTATTCGCAGCCGTGGGACGAGTCGCGGATCGTTTATCAGGCGTTCCGAGACGACTTGCTGAACGTTTATTATGAAGTTGAATCGGATCACGGCCCGGGCTATAACCCGTATTGGTACCGCGTTTGGGGGGGCTATATTCATTCGGGCCATGTGCAGCTCGTCGATACGCGTTTAAATCAAGTTGACCATTCAGTCGTCGGCGCGCCCGCGCCCGGCCGACTCGGCGAAGTCACGGTTCCGTATACGCAGGCGAAACTGCGCAATAAAAACGGCGGCTGGCGCAACGTTTACCGATTATATTACGAGTCGGTTCATTGGGTCGTCGGCGTTGAGACCGGACCGGACGGCCGCGCCTGGTACCGGCTCAAGGACGAATTTTTCGATCTGGACTCGCTGGATTATTTTATCCCCGCCGACCATATGCGTATTATTCAGCCGTCGGAGCTGACGCCGATCGCGTCCGACGTGCCTTGGCACGAGAAGCGGATCGAGATCAAGATCGGTTTACAGCAATTAACGGCTTACGAGCGGGATAAGATCGTGCTGCGGACGTCGGTTTCGACCGGGCTGCAAAAGAAACCCCCGAAAGGCGAAATCCCGACAGCGACGCCGACCGGGACGTTCAACATCCAAAATAAAATGCCCTCAAAACATATGGGCGACGGGAATCTGACCGACGATCCGAACGCTTACGAGCTGCCCGGCGTACCTTGGGTCGGTTTTTTTGAACCGGAGACCGGGGTCGCTTTTCACGGCACATATTGGCACCGCAATTGGGGGATCACGATGAGCCGCGGCTGCGTCAACATGCGTAACGACGAGGCGAAATGGCTGTACCGTTGGACGACGCCGCGCGCGGCCGAGCTGAAGATTGACACGATCGGTTTAGGGACGCAAGTCATCGTCTCCTGACCGGTTCAGACAAGATCGATGAAGATTTGGTTGCTGATAAACGCGTAACGCGGATTTAGACGCAGCTTCCGATCAGCGCTGAGGGTTACCCGGCCGCCGGCGCTGTGTTTTTCGATAAAGCTGTGAAAATGAGATTCGGCTTTGATGCCGTGCCGTTTCTCGAAGCGCGCTAAATCGACCCCTTCGCGCAGCATACGCAGACCGAAGATCATTTCATCGCGCATTTCCTCCTGACTGGGCTGCATCGACGTTTCAGCCGCGGCGGGGAACGGGGGGAAGAAACGCGCGTCGCAGCTGTCGACCGCGTTGAGATACGCGTCTAAATCGGCGATATTCGCGCTGCGGGAATGATACGCGTAGCCGTGCGCGGCGACGCCGAATCCGAGGTACGGCCCCTGACGCCAATATTGTTTATTATGACGGCTTTCGCTTTCGGCCGTTCGGCTCCAGTTCGAGATTTCATAGTGGTTCCAGCCGGCGTCGCGGAGGAAATCAAGCGCGAATTCGTAACGATCGGCTAACTCGTCGCCACTCGGCGCGACGGCGTTTCCGGCGGCGACAGCGCGTTCAAGCGCGGTCCCGTCCTCAATCGACAGCGCGTAGAGCGACAGGTGATCCGGCGCGAGGGAGAGCGCGAATTCAAGCGATTCGCGCCAATCTTTTTGACTTTGACCCGGATAGCCGAAGATCAGATCGAAGCTGATATTCTTGAACCCGGCGGCGCGCGCCGCGCTGACCGCCTGAACCGTATCGGCGACGGTGTGGCGGCGTCCCATTCGCCACAGTTCGCCGTCATGCCCTGACTGGACGCCGAGACTGAGGCGGTTTACGCCGATTTCGTTCAGCCGTTCCGCCTGATCCGCGCCGAGATCCCCCGGGTTCGCTTCGAGCGTAATCTCGGGCGATCCGCTTAATCGGAAATTTGCGCGGATCGTATTCAGGACCGATTCGATCTGATCCTGCGTCAGGATCGAAGGCGTCCCGCCGCCGAAATAAACGCTGTGAACCGGATCGCGCGGAACCAGCGAGCGCGCGGTGAATTCGATCTCGCGTTCCAGCGCGCGCAGATAGCGCGGTATCCGATCGCCCGCTTCGGCGGAGGTTACGAAATCGCAATAGCTGCAGCGCGTCTTGCAGAACGGGATATGAACGTAGAGCGACCAGGGTTCTTTCATAGCGTAATCATATCATGATATAATCGGCTAAGAATTCGTTTTGACGGTTGAATTTTTATCAGATCTCCGCTTCGGAATTGCGGAGAACCGACGAATTCGTATCACCGAAAACGGGATCCGCCGTCGAAGCGGATCGATCATGAGGATAAAGACAAGTTTCATGGCAGAACACAATCAACCAACAAAGACGAAGATTTGTCCGACCTGCGGAACGCGGATGAACGCTTCCGCGACGAGATGTCTGGTCTGCGGACGGGTTTTTACGGGCGTGGAGCCGGATAAGGCTCATTCCGCGCGTAAAGCCGCCCCGTCTCGCGAGACGGACGCGCTCGAGAAAAAACCGCGTTTGCCGGAAATCCGGCTGAGCCTGCCGATTGCGATCGGCTTGCTGATCCTGATCTTCGGGATCGGCGCCGGACTGGTTTTTATGTTCATGCAGAGCGCAGGTATGGTGATTGAACCGACGGCGCGTCCGACCCAGACCGGTACGCCGACGATTTCCCCGACGCCGACGACGACGTTTACGCCGACTTTGGAAATGAGCCCGACGCCGTTGGCGCCGATCGAATACGTCGTCAAGGACGGCGATCTCTGCTCGACGATCGCGGCGTTGTTCAACGTCTCGATTCAGACGATTGTCGTTGAGAATAATCTCTCGTCGAACTGCTACCTGTCGCCGGGGATGACGCTCAAGATTCCCCAACCGACGGTAACGCCGACGCCGATGGCGACCGGGACGCTGACCGACCGCCAGGCGACGCTTGCGGCCTGCGGTTCGTACGATTACGTCGTAACGGCGAACGATACGCTTTTAGGAATCGCGTTGAATTACGGCGTCTCGACCGAAATTATCCGCCAATATAACGGCTTGATGAACGATATTGTCGTCGCCGGGACGACGCTGAGTATTCCGCTCTGCGAACAGGTTACGCCGGGACCGACGTCGACGCCGACATACCCGCCGCCGTACGAAGCGCCGAACCTTCTTCTTCCGGCGGACGGCGCGTCTTACGATACTTCCGGCGATACGATCACGCTGCAATGGGCGGGCGTGGGCACGCTGCTTGAAAATGAGGCGTACGAGGTCAACGTTGAAGATATTACCCAAGGAACGGGGCGAAAGTTAGTCGAGTACGTCCGCGATACGAAGTTTATCGTTCCGATCTCGTTCCGTCCGAGCGATCCGGGTCCGCATGCGATTAAATGGTACGTTCAAACGGTACGGCAGGTCGGATCGCAGGAGGACGGTTCGCCGGTCTATTCCTCCGCCGGGTCGCGTTCCGATTCCCGGACGTTTATCTGGTCCGGCGTCGCGATTCAGTAGACGAGGTTCGGTTTTGCGAATGATCCGCCTTCCCTATCGTTCGGGGAGGCGGTTTTTATTCCTTAGCTCGGCCGGCGCCGTTTAACCCTTTCGATCGGCGCGGACCGATCCCGGCCGAAATCGGGGTAAAATTAATCCCGTTAACGGCGGCGCGCGAAAGCGCCGGACGAAAGAAAAAATAAGAAAAATTATTAATTCGAAGCGGATTCGAATTTGAGGGAGCCGTATATCATGAGAAGACCTGTCGTCGCCTTGGTCGGGCGGCCGAACGTCGGAAAAAGCACGATTTTTAATCGTTTAACGGGAACGCGCGACGCGATTATTGACGACGTTCCCGGGACGACGCGCGATCGTCTGTTCGGGATCGGCGAATGGGTCGGGGTCGAATTCGACGTCATCGATACCGGCGGAATCGATCCGGATCCGGGCGGCCAGAAAGCGCCGCTCTCGATCGGTTCGGCCGATTTTGTTGAGGAAATCCGCCGTCAGGCGATCCTGGCGGTCGAAGAAGCGGACGTCGTTTTGTTCGTCGTGGACGCGATCTCGGGCGTGACGCCGGCGGATCGCGAGATCGCGACGATTTTACGCAAGCTTCAAAAAACGGTCGACGGCGCGGTTCGTCCGCCGGTACTCCTGGTCGCGAATAAGGCCGACTCGGCGAATATACGCGCCAATACGCATGAGTTTTACGAATTGGGGATGGGCGATCCGTACCCGATTTCGGCGATTCACGGCACCGAAACGGGCGATCTGCTGGACGCGATGATTAAGATTTTCCCGACGCAGTCAGAGGAAGAAAGCGACGATTCGGTTAAGATCGCGATCGTCGGGAAGCCGAACGTCGGAAAGTCGAGCCTTTTGAACCGGCTCGTCGGCGAGGAGCGGGTTATCGTCAGCGATATCGCCGGGACGACGCGCGACGCGATCGATACGAAGCTGATCTTTAATGAGGTTCCGATCACGCTGATCGATACGGCGGGGATCCGCCGGCGGGGAAAAATTGAACCCGGGGTTGAAAAATATTCGGTTCTGCGTTCAATGCGTTCGATCGAGAAGGCGGACGTGGCGCTGCTGGTGATCGACGCGGTCCAAGGGATTTCGGTTCAGGACGCGCATATCGCCGGATATATTTTAGAAGAATGGAAGAGCGTGGTGGTGGTCGTGAACAAGTGGGACGCGATCGAAAAAGATACGTATACCATGCAGGCTTATACCGAGAAGATTCGCAGCGAGCTGAATTTCATGGATTACGTCCCGATTCTTTTTATCTCGGCGAAAACGAACCAGCGGGTCGATCAGGTGCTGCCGACGGCGCTGCAGGTTCAGGAAGAGCGGCTGGCCCGGATTCCGACTTCGGCTCTGAACGATATTCTTCATTCGGCCCAGGACGATCATCACGCGACGTCGAAATCGGGGCGTTCGCTTTCGATTTACTACGGGACGCAGGTTCGTTCCGATCCGCCGACGTTCCTGCTGTATTGCAACGATCCGAAATTGGCTCATTTCACCTATACGCGTTATCTGATGAATCGGATTCGCGCCCGTTTCGGTTTTATCGGGACGCCGATCCGGATTGTCTATAAAGCGCGTCGGTAACCGTTTTGAAATATCAATAAGCCGTCCGCGTCAATATAACGGCTAAAATAAACGTAGATAATTATTAACGAATTGAATGAAGGACGGACGAAAAGGTTATGAGCAGAAAAACGAAAGCCGAAACGAAATCAAAAACGACGAAGGAAAATATTTTGGATTGGATTGTTACGATCGTTTTGGGCGTCGCGCTGTATTTTGCGGTTGATTTTTGTATCGGGCGGGTCAGAGTTGAAGGCGTCAGCATGGATACGACGTTCCACGAAGGGCAGCTGCTGATGGTCAATAAACTGAACTATCGTTTTAATGAGCCGAGCCGCGGCGACGTGATCGTTTTTACCTCTCCGGTTGAACCGGATAAGGAATATATTAAGCGGCTGATCGGGCTCCCGGGCGACGAAATCGCGGTTCATGACGGAAAGCTTTCGATAAACGGCGAAGTTGTCGACGAACCGTACCTGCATGAACAGCCCGGATATGAATTTGACGCGTGGGTCGTTCCGGACGGGATGTATTTCGCGTTGGGCGATAATCGGAACCATTCGTTCGATTCTCATAATTGGGGCGGCGTCCCGAGAGAGAATCTGATTGGAAACGCGTTTTTCCGTTATTGGCCGCTGAACCGGCTTAACACGATCGGATATGAAATAAAGCTATCCGCGGATCAGGACGTAAGTCCGCGGTAAGAAAGCGGTTGTCAAGATGGAAATGAAAACCAGTTTACCCCGGATCGAATATTGTTCCGAGTGTCAGGTCGGGATTATGCGCGATCGCGTCGCGACGTATTATACGTGGATCGGCGAAGAGATTATTACGGTCCCGGATTTCCCCTGTACGATATGCGACGTCTGCGGGCGGCGCGAATGGGACGAAAACGCGATTCATAACCTGAAGGTTATTTTGCGTCCGAATATTGACGGGATTATCGGCGGACGGGGCCGGATTAAGCCGGCGAAGGAAACCGGAAAAAAGCGCCCGCGCCGCGTTTCGCGCTGAAAGAAATCCGGGATGATCCGCCGCGGGTAACTTTCGGGATCCGGCGGTCGGTTTTTCGTTCCGCCCTCGCAAACGATCTCAAAGCGCGCCGCAGCGGAGCGCGTCGGTCAAAGTTACGCCGCGTATTGTTGAATTGAACTGAGAAGAATCGCCCGAAAAAGCTTTCGGCTTATCGGGCGATTCTTTCGTCTTTTGAGGCGGAACCGGCATTTTGCGAATTCGTCATTTTCGCCTGATTATCCGAATTCGCGTGCCGGAGGGTGCATCAAGTTTTTTATTTTTTGATCTGTCCGTATCGGTACAGCGCGACCATAGCGTTTACCGCCTGCTCCGGGGTCGGATAAGCCGGGATCCCGTGATCGCGCAACCGTATAATCGCGCGTTGGCATTCCTCGCCGCCCTGGCATTCCATAATAAACGGTTTGCCGAGACGCTTATACGTATCGTGGATTTTAATGACGATATCCGTAACGGCGTCTACGTCGGTAACCGCGGTCGGGCAAATCGAGCCGAGGATTCCGTCGATATTCGGATCGCGCAGCGCCTGCGTAAACGCGCCTTTGTATTGAATCGGGGAGGCCGTCCCTGAAATATCGACCGGGTTCAGCGGCGATCCGAACATCGGCATATAAGCGCGGATGCGCGCCTGCAGGTTCGGCGAAATTTCGGATAGTTCATGGAGCGGGAGCCCGCGCCGTTCAAAATGGTCGCACGCCAGCAGGCCGGAGCCGCCGCCGTTGGTAATCATGACGAACTTATCTCCCTTGGGCGCCGGCTGAAGCCCGAGCGCAAGCGAAATATCGAGGAATTCCTGCCAGGTTGTCGCGCGGATCGCGCCGGCCTTTTTAAAGATTTCGTCATAGTACGCGTCGTTCGTTCCGGCGTTTTCGGATGCCGTATGCGCGAAGGCCGCTTTTTCGCCGATTTTCGATCCGCCGACTTTGATCGTTACGATCGGTTTTTTCGTCTTGCGGCAGGCTTCGATAAAAGCTTCGGGACTATCCAATCCTTCAATATATACGGATATGCATTTCGTATTTTCGTCTTTTCCGGCGTGAGCGATAAATTCGCAGAAATCAACGTCCGCTTTGTTGCCGAGACCGACGAAAAAGCTCATGCCGAAATGATCCTTCTGCGAAGTCCCAAGCGCGGCCAGCAGGTTGGCGCCGGACTGCGAAATCATCGCGACCGGCCCCTTGATCGGCAGGTAAGGGATAAATCCGCAGTTGAAATTTAAGTACGGACTGCCCATTCCGACGAGATTCGGCCCGATTAAGGGCAGTTCGTTGTCGCGGCAGTACTGCGTCAGTTCGTTTTGAAGTTCCCCGCGTCCGATTTCTTTGAAAGCGCTGGTCGCGATGACGACGATTTTGACCTGTTTTTTGACGCAGTCTTCCAAAACCGATTTGGCGATATGAGCCGGAACAGCGACGAAAACCAGATCGACATCATAAGGAATATCTTTGACCGTCGGATATGCCGTATACCCGTGGACGGCTTCCGCTCTCGGATTTACCGGATAAATTTCGCCCTTATAGCCCCAATTCTGCAGCCCTTCGATAACCTGATAACCGACTTTCTTCTTGTAGCGGCTGGCGCCGACGACAGCGATCGATCGGGGATTTAAAGCGTACGGCAATTTATCGACAACATAATCTCTTACATGTTCGACTTTCATTTTATTTTATCTCCTGAGCGTTTGAAAAGCTGCATTTGACGCAGTCGGCGGCGGTTCGGTCCTGAAGAAAATCATCGGTAAAGATGCACTCTTCCCAATATCCGTCCTGATCATCCAATCTCGCGGTCCAACGACGGAACTGGCGGGGCGAAACGGCGGTCTTGACTTCTTCGATTTCGGCGTACGCTTCTAATTTTTTGCGCAGCGATTCCGTATCCGTGAGTTCCGCGAACGAACTGAGCATGATATCGTAGAATGAATCGCTAAGTTCCCAGATGTTGTTAAATTCGGGCATGTCGGATAATTCGTCAACCAGTTGGCTCTTTCGGTAACTGGGGACGGTCTGGAACATGCGCACCAGATACATCTTCATCGTCAGTCCGAGCTTCATATGGTTCAGGTGAATCATCGGGACGATGAAGCGGCGTTTATCGCTGATTTCGATGAAATCTTTTTTCATTTGGGCGGCGTCTAACCCGGAAAGTTTCGCCAGGACGTCATAGTCGAACATATCGCCGACCGACGGGGTATTATTGATCGCGTCGATGACGGCGAAATCGGTTGCGTCGATTTTCGTTTGAAAGTTCAGTAAGGCGTCGATCTCTTTTTTCCCCCAAACGAATTTCCGATAACCGTCGCCGTACACATCCCATAAATTTACGTTTGATTCGCGAACGTCGCGGCGAATCGGGCAGAGATGAACGAACTCGACTTCCGGCATGTCCTTCCATGGACCGATGACGTCCGCGAGCAGATTATCCAACACGCGCATATGGTTGCCGTTAAAGTAGTCGAAGTCTCCGGCCGTTTCGTAACCTGTGCAAATATCGTCTTTGTTCTGGAACCATGCGGACAGCCGCTGTTTGACTGCCGGATCGGTCCCGTCCTTTAGCTTGACGACCCAATAATAAAGGCCCCAGCCGCAAACCGAGACGGCGGAATTTTTTACGAACATGATGATGCGTTCGTCGTACATTCTTTTCAGTCTTTTTTTGATTTCTTCCGTGGGCGCGCCCGTTTTTTCAGAAACGTACGCTAAATTGAAGACCTCGGGATATATTTGATAAAAAGATTTCGCGACGTTATACGCGCTGGATTCGGCGCTGTCCTGTTTTACGATCCCGGGTTCAACGAAACCGATTCCGCGCGGGGCGAAAAAATATTCTTTCAACCAGGCTTGATGCTGATCGGATCCTAACGTATAGTGTTTCTCTGACATATTCATTGCTCCTTTTTTATTTTACGGCCGAGAAAAGTTCGTAGGCGTCTTATTTAAAAACATTGCGCACGGCGGCTCACGATTTGCCGTTCCGTGCGCGGAAATGAAGATCCATGTCAAATACCTCCAATCTTCATATTATTTTTGGCAGATTCTCAAATCTTTAATAGGATTATACTCCGTAAAATTAAATACGGGCCGAGTTTTAAATATGCAGTAAGAAAGTATTTATTCAGGATGAAAAGCGTTGCGTATGAATTCGGCCTGA